>JAWJLM010000024.1 GCA_040191315.1 Bacillaceae bacterium S4-13-56
TTGTAATGTCTTAGTCATTTCATGAAATTCTGCGTCTGTTCTAAGAATCTTTAGGCGATTATACATCGTTTTTCGTAGATAAGAGTTTAACTCATTAAGATTTATCGTAATTCTAGTGGCTGCTGAATAGTAATTTTGTATCCCCATAACGATAGTATTAAAATTCCAAACGGTTTGATTACTAGGATGTTTTTGAACAGCTTTGATTGCTTCTTTTATTTTGTTGGAAGCATTTAGCTTTGCTTTCTTAGACATATTTGACTTGGCTACATAGCCAAATCTCGTTTTGCCCTTTCTAACTGCCTTAATGGAAAACCCTAAAAATTCGGAAGAATTTTTCTTTAGGTTTATTACCTTAGACTTTTCTTCACTAGTTTCGAGGTGCAGTCTAGTCATCAGAAAATCTTTAATTGCGCAGTTCATTCTGATTGCTTGTGAACGTGTGCGACAAAGCACCTTGAAGTCGTCCGCATAGCGGACAATATAACACTCTTTTAGTTTAGACTTCTTTAGTGCTTGATATTTAATCCCATTTGTTTTGTATTGAAACTCAGTTGTGAAAGTTTCCCATTGATTACTTATCCACCAATCAAGTTCATTTAAAACGATATTTGAAAGTAGTGGAGATAGAATGCCACCTTGCGGTGTTCCTTTAGATGGTACACCTTCACCGTGAATTTCAGCTTTTAATAGTTTTGAAATAATGGCGATTAACGACCTATCCCTTATGCCTAAAGACCAAATTTGTTTTAAGAGTTTACTATGATTAACATTATCAAAGAAACCTTTAATATCTACATCAATACAATGGTGAAGCCCAGATTGATTAATTAAAAATTCAAATCTTGCTTTTGCATGATGGGTATTTCTATTCGGTCTGAATCCATAACTATGCTTATGAAACTTAGCTTCACAAATCGGTTCTAATACTTGCAGAATGCACTGTTGAAAAATCCTATCCCAAATGGTTGGAATTCCTAGAGGTCGAGTCTTACCATTCACTTTTGGAATCAAGACACGTCTGACTTTTTGTGGTTCATACGATTGAAACATCTGCTGAACCTTTACTATTACATCTTCCACTGACAAATGACTAATATCTTTAATTGTTAATTTATCTGTGCCTGCCGTTTTACTTCCAGTGTTTCTTTTAATATTTCGATAGGCAAGACGTATGTTTTCATTAGAACTCATCAATTCTATTAATCCATAAAACTTATCACCATTGGTACTACGAGCATAAAGGGAATCGAAACACCCTTGTAGATTGTAATACTCGTTATGCCTCAGTTTCTTCCGTTTCAATAAGTCAGCTACCCCTTTCGGAGTTAAACCTCTTTTAGTCTCACGAGAACCTTATTAACCGATAAAGATCTGTCTTACATGGTTGAATGATTCTTCATTAGTCTAGTGGCTATCCCTCTGTGTTGATTAGACACTTCATTGGTAACGTGCCACCACTTTCACTGATACAAAAAAAGTTATACCATAACTAATATCATTATGGCTTTCCTTATTACCATTTCATCAGAAGTAAGTCTTCCATGTTATCAGCTTACAACGTTGAATTATATCTATTATAGAATGAACTTAGGTGCTTCCTGTAAGCCTGTTAACTTTCATACGCCTATAACGTACCGTGGATTTTCATATAAGTTAGTCTTACTCACCCACAGTTAACCTCACATTTTTGGTGATATACACATTTCTATGTATTGCAGTTCTAGACCCGTACATTCAGAAGTTTGTCAGCTTAACCTTTTTCTTTTAGGTTTATTCGCATACTCACCATATTCATTCAACTCAAGCATCATGATTTACACCACCATCGCGGGTAGGCTTTCGTCAGCTAAACTTCACTGGTACGGTAAATTCTTACGCCTTTTCACCGAGCTCTTAACACTATCATCCTTACTGAATTCAGTGCTAATCGACTAAGAGAGAACCCTTCCGAGCGTTACCTCTTCATTTGATTCTTCGATATAATCCTTCAATTCCACATGGAATTGCCTAGCCTTTACCAGAGAAATGTGACCATCCTCCATTTAAGCTAGGAACATTTCGCACAACTATCCTGCCCGTTAGTTTAAGATCAACATTTCACAAACTAACAGTTATTTATAAATATATTTTACCAGAAAATACAGAATTATTGTTTTTATTTTCCACAAATAAGGAAATAATTCATCAAAAGAAGATAAATATATTGGAGGGATCAAGTAGTGCAACTAACGAAAGCCTGGGAAATATACAAGGCCGAGAAACGAATTGAAGGATTTTCACCCCATACCTTAAACGCCTACTGTCTACAAGCAAATCTCTTAGTTCGTTACTTCCAAGATATCAATCCTCAATCTATTGCGACTCAAGGAATTAAAGATTACTTAGCGTCTACTAGCGAAAGATTAAAACCCTCAAGTCTTGCTCATCGTGTCCATTTTATCCGCTCATTTTTCCGTTGGTTACATGAAGAAGGGCATATAACATCTAACCCAGCTGCTAAAATCAAAGAACCCAAAGTGGGTAAACGAATCCCAAAGTTCTTAACAGAGAGAGAAATTGAACATTTAAGGGAAGGTTGCCAGACTCCAATGGAGAAAGCCTTGTTTGAATTTATGTTTTCGATAGGATGTAGAATTGGGGAGATTGTTTCTTTAAATAAGAATTGTATTAATTGGGGGAATCAGTCTGCGATTGTAAGAGGGAAAGGAGATAAGGAGCGAGAAGTGTATTTTAATATTAGGTGTGATATTTGGTTAAAGCGTTACCTTCAAAAGCGGACTGATCAAGACCAAGCCATATTTGTAACGGAGCGAGTTCCTCATCGAATGAGCATTGCCTAGATGAGGTATATCATTAAGCGGATATCGAAGCGGGCTGGTCTAGATAAAGTGAAACTTCAATCAGTGGGGTTTTCTTCATCCCCACTGATTGTTAGTTGAACCAATCGGACTTTTACGGGCAGTTTATCCCCGCAACTACTCCTACAGGTATACTCAAGACTAGAGGTAGGGGTATTACTGCCCGTTAAAGCGGGATAAAACCATACATCCTCATCAATTGCGACATAGTTATGCAACTCATTTACTTAATAATGGAGCTCCACTAGATGTGATACAAAGTTTACTTGGACATGAAAAGAGTGAAACTACTCGTATCTATGCTCAGTTGAGCGGAAAATTGAGAGAGGAATTTTATAGAAAATATTTCTAAATTAGAGAAGGTTCTTATAGCTATATGTTAGGATGCCTTTGAATTTTACGATCATATTGACCAAGGATACGCCAACTTCTTTGTTGCATAGTATCTAGGCTAGTGTAATAAGAAGTACACCATGCCTTAATAAAGCATATCTTTTCCTAAAATATTAGAAAACTTGGCATTCGCCACAAAATCTTGGCGAATGCCTTAGTTGCACTTATGCTTTACGTCACATTTAGACTGTGACGTAAAGCATATAATTTCCTAGAAATAAAGCATATAACTTCCAACCCTAGAGCCACAAGGTATCTCAGCTCTTTTTAAAAGACTTATTAACCCAAAAGACTACTACCATTCAAATACAATCGAGTAATAACCTCTTTTTTCTACTTTTAGGAAGCTTTATGCTTTACAATTTTATTTTAGGAAATTATATGCTTTACATTTCTATTTTAGGAAACTATATGGTTTACTTAATTTCAGTACCCTTTTACACTCAATTTTAGATTAACAATTGTAGAATTAAATATTCAATTATATCCTAAACTTTCCAAAGCCTCCTTCCAAGCCTGTTTTACCCATTCTTTTCTAAATAAATGCTTATTTTCGAGATTTTCTAGTACCTTATTTGAACTAGGATAAATTCCTTTTTGATGTAAAATATTTACAATTTCTTTAATATCTCTTTTTATAATTTGAACCCTCTTCCTTTTTAATTCACTAATATACTCTTCATATCGTTTAACGACCTTTTTGCATAAATTTGGGGCAACTCTTTTTGCAGTTATTAAAGTTATACCATAATCTCTTGAAAACTGATTTAAACTTATGGGGGTATCCAGACTTAAACAATCTGTTAACATTTTTTCAATTTCGATTCTTCTTTTTCTTACCTGTTGTTCTCTATAATAATTATAGCTTTCTGTTATCTCTTCACATAATTTAGGAAAATTCCCTTTTGCGGTGGGTACATAAAAACCATACTCTTTGGATATTTTATTTAGACTTTTTGGCTCATTTGAATTGACCTCTTTCCTTAGACAATTTTCAATCTCACTTATTGGGATAGGTTTCTGTGGTGTAAAGCTATCTTTTTTTATTTCAAGCACTACCTTTTTATTATTGTCATAAAGCATCTCATAAATAGTTAAACCTATTTTTCGACCAATTTTTAAAAGACTTTCACTTGAAGGATGTCTTCTTCCTTTTACCCATGAATTGACCGTTGCTGAATTTAACTCTAAAATATTTGCCAACTTTGCTACACTTTTAATATCTAATTTCTTCATTAATCTATTTAAAAAGTTTGAAATAAAAACTCTTGTTGGGTAAATTGATTGCTTTGATGAATTTGCAAGCAATTCCTTATAATTTTGGAAAATAAATATATCTTCCTCGGTTAAAATTTCTTTATTAAATACCAATTCACCTCCCAACCACGATCCACAATATTGACAATATCCAACCATTAGTTCCTTATGCAAATACGGTAAATTTCTTTTACAATTTGGACACTGGTCGTGTAGTACTACTTCATGTACTTCGCATTTTTTTATATCAGAAATATACCAAATTAGCGGTTCATATATAATCTTTGAATCGGATTTCATTTTATTTAAGCATATTGGACACCACTTTCTATATCTACAAAAGAGTTTTGTTGAAAAAATCCCTTGCCAATTTAACATTGTCAGATTACGTAGATCATCTCTACTTGTTAATAATTCCAATGCATTACAATATTCCAAAGTAACGGGACTATTCTCATTAATAAAATGTGAGGTATCCTTAATTATTCCTTGTCTAAGTTGATCTTTTAAATAATCTATATTTAGCATAGGTGCAATTACTTTACTCAGCAATGGTGATACAGCTAAATTATGATTTTCCGCGATTCTAGAAATATAACTTGATAGACTTTCTACATAAGGTGTGCCAATTCCAATCGGTTCAATATTATATAACTCTGTTCTGGTGGATAAAAAATAATCTACTATTCTTTGTTCATCTGTTAAACTGCTTAAATATAAATTCATTACTGATTCCTCCTGATGTATGATAATGCGTTAACAAGTAAATCTAAGAAATAAAAAATTGAGCAGGAAATACCTACTCAATTTTTCTTTAATATTTTATATCCCCTAAGCTTAGGCCAATCCTACAGTATCCCTTTCTGGTTTTCTAATTCCCGGCTTAGGATTATTTTTTCTTTTTGGTTTTTCATTATCTTTCTCATTTTTAATTCCCAGCAAGGTTTGAAGCTCATTTTTGTCTTTTTTATTATCACTGAAATAGTACTCTCCAGTAATTGCCTCTTTTGCTAGTGTTAAAAGCTTTTTTGTTTGTAAAGCATTTCTTTTCAAATTTTGATAGGTAATAGTTTTCTCTTCTTTTTCTATAGCATCTGAAAGGCATCTTTGTAACCAATTCTTCAGAATACCAGCACACCCAATGGAATTCTCATATATATATTCCGAGTACTTCTTTAAATCGGGTTCCTTCTCCACAGGTAGCAATTTCTGAAAGGTCAATAATAAAGCTTGGAAGTACCTTCTATCTTCCGCATTGGTATAATCATACCTCGGAAAGTGAATTTCCTTAACCCTTCTAGATAACTGACCATCTAAATTGAAAACAGCATTTAAATCATAAGTTCCAAATAAAACAATTTTTGTGGTACTCATGTTTGCTAATGATTTAATAGAATTAAATTGCCTTTGGTTCTGTTCACTGTTACCCCTTTTTTCTGAATTAATTTTAAAAAAGTGCTGAGCTTCATCAATTAGAAGTGCTTTTGTTTTCCTGTTAAAAAATGCACTCTCTATTGATCTACGTAGCTCTGGCGCAGTATTTGCATTAAGGGGGTTGTTACTGTTACTTTTCTTATTTTTCCTATTTTTCTTTTCAATATCAGTAACATCAATCTTATAGTCAATTAATGGATCCTTTAATGATGAAAGAACTCTATAATAGAAATCTTTCCAATTGAACTTACCTAAATCTGGATTTGGAAGCTCAATGCCAGAGATAGGGATAATGCTTCTATCTTTCTCAGTTTCTTCTTTCATATCTTTAAGAACAGATAACGTCGTTGCAGAAAAAAGTCTGGATTTCCCAACTCCTGATGGGCCAACAACCATAATGATGTTTTGTGATCCTTTATAAATTTCATTTTTTAATTCATCTGAAACTTGTTTCATTTTTGTATGACTAACAGTAAAATCATTAAAAAATTTTTCTCGTTCTTTCTTAGATTTTGTTAAAAGCTCTTCTTCAAATAATCTTTGTTTTTTTGTCACCTAAACTAACTCCTCTCAGTCCCACGATCATCATATACGGTCTCTGAACAATTGAATCCCCCATAGTTACTTTATTTAATTAGGTGTTTCTTCATTATTAATAATCTTTAAGTCAGGCCTTACAGCTTATAATTTTGTCCATTCTCCGTCTTACCATTTAAATACTTGTAACACTAAGTTGGCATCGAATCCATTGATTATTAACATACGCATATAATATTCCAGTATTGAGCGGATCAAATTTAACCTCAACCTTAGTATACTCAAGCATTGGATTGTTAAATTGTTTGCACCAATAATATAAATAGTTTAATTTAATCCCCCGTCTTGGATGAACTTTTCTAGTTTTACCTTTTGGAGAAGGTAGTGTCATCAAAATAAATGTTTCGTCATAAGGAATATAGATATTCGGATGTCCAGATACCTCAAAAGAATTAAGAAATGCTTCTTTGGGACTTTGTTGAAGTGATGGATTTATATAATTGTCATATACATAATTAATCCAATTTTCAAGTCGTTTATTTAAGGTCTCAAGTGTCCATACTACATGGTTTTTAGGGTTCACAGAATTATTAACCTGCTGTACATTTCTTGTGTTTCCCATAAGGTTATGGATAAGGCATTTATTTGTTAATCCAAATAATCTTTCTACCACATTATTAGACCCCGCCTTTGCAGGTGGTCTTTGTTGCATATGAATTCCATAAGTTTCAAGAAAAACTTCAAAATCAACACTATTAAATTCCTTTCCACCATCTAATACTAAAGTTTTTGGAAGTCGGTTATATTTTTTTACACACTTCCTAATAACCATCATACAACTATTGTAAGAGGGTTCTTCAAAGGTTAGATAAAAAGCAAGAACCCTTCTTGAATAATCATCAATCATTAGTGTTAACCAAAGTTGCTTAGAATGCCTACCATCAATATCTACTTCTATATCTAATTTAGTATGGTCAATGTATACTAATTCGAAAATACCTTCAGCATGTTTCAAATTAGTAAATTCTAGTTCTTTATAAAATCCCTCATATTTATATAAGGTTCTTCTTTCCTTTCCAAGCCCATACTTTTGCTCATTTGTAATTCCATTTAATGAATCTTCTCGTTTATTCTTAGATTTTGATGAAGGGTATTGTTCAAGTAATCTTTTTCCTTTTGTCACCTATATCAACTCCCCAAATATCTCAAGATCGTCATCATCATAAATATCATCTGTTTCATTAGAATTACTGTCATTCACATTTTCATCATTTGAACTATCGTTGCTTCCATAAACCTTTAATTCTGGATTAGTTGAAGATAAATTTTCGTATACTAATTCCTCTTCTTTTAATTCAGATTCAATAATATATTGTGCAATCATTTTTGCTGTCACTGTATTGTTTTGTGAATATAATTTATTCTTTTGCCTGATTTCTTCTGTAATAATTTTCATTTGTTTTTCACTTTTACCATATAAATATTTGTAACCTTCAGATTGGCATTCTACCCATTGATCTCCTACATATGCATATGCAATTCCAATATTGAAAGGATCATATTTTACTTCAACTTGGAAATTTTCAATTTTTGGATTTCTGAATTGGTCACACCAATAATATGAATATGATAATTTAATACCTTTACCCGGATGTACTTTTCTAGTTTTCCCTTTTGGAGATGGTAATGTCATTAAAATAAAAGTATCATCATAAGAAATATAGGTTTTCGGACGACTTCCAGAAACATTAATTGATTCTTCATATGCCTCTTTTGGACTTTGATGAAGTGATGGATTTATTTTATTGTCATAAACTCTATTAAACCAGTTCTCAAGGGATTCATTTAAAGTTTCTAGTGTCCAAATTGCATGGTTTTTCGGATTTACTGATTTAGTAACTTGTCTTACATTTTTTGTTAATTGCGTGTTTCCAGCAAGGTTATGAATAAACAGTTTATTAGCTATTCCGAATAATCTTTCCACATCATTTCCATATCTTGATTTTGCAGCAGGTCTCTGCTTCTTGTGAACACCATAAAAGGCCAGTAAAGACTCAAAATATACACTATGAAATTCTTTTCCCCCATCCAGAACAAGGAAGTTAGGAAGTCGGTTATAATTCTTTACACATTCTCTAACAATCATCATACAACTGCGATATGAAGGTGGTTCAAATGTTAAATAAAAGGCAAGTACCCTTCTAGAAAAGGCATCAATCATCACGGTAAGCCACGGCCGCATGGTCTTATGACTAGTAAGTTTTAATTCAATATCCAGCTCAGTATGATCAATATGCGCCAGTTCGAAAACACGCTCCCCATGCTTTGGAGTAGTAAATTCTAATTCAGTATAAAATTCCTCAAACTTATATGCTGCTCTTCTTCCCTTTCTAGATTCTGCTACTTCATATTTAGAAAGATTATTAATCGCAGTACACAATGTTTGGTATGATGGTGGATCAATATTAAGTTCTTCACATTTAACTAACAATTCACGATAAACTTGTTTCGCTGTTTTAGACTTAATGTTTTTATAACTTTGATCAATTACACCACTCATTATTTTTTCTGTTTCCGGTGGCAATTTCGAATTTTTATTTCCTTTTTTTTTTGTTCTGGGAAGAAGTCCGACAAAACCATTTCCATATAATTCTTCTGCATCATTGTATTTTTTTACCCAATTTCTGAGACTTCTTCTAGTAACATTTAAATGAACATTTTCTCCGTTTAGATACTTTGTAACAATTTCATATTTCTTATTTGCCTCTTCTAAGTCCTTTTCACTAGCTTCGGCAATCATCTTGTTTAATTTAATACTTTCTTTATTGTTATTACTTTCCACAGCCTTTATATAACCTTCTGATATATATGATTCAAACAAGTGGATTGGTAATTCAGCATGTTCATTTGTACTTTTTGAATATAGAAACACTTTTTTATTGCCACTGTCGTAATTTAAGATAGTCCAAGCACTATCTCCCCATAAAATACTATTCCCGTTTTTTATTTCAATCATCTTAGGTGAAATTCTTTTTCTACTTGATTTTTCAATTATCGAAAAACCCTTATGCTGTTGTTTATTTAGATATACCTTTACACTCTCTGGTTCGGTTATTAAATCGTTGTACAAATCAATATAGATGATGTTATTTGCTATTAAGTCATATATATCATCAGAGGTAAACCGTTCCTCTGCATTTTGAATAAGCTCTAGTATGGTTATACCGGGCGCAGATATTATTGCCTCCTTAATCTTTGCAATAATTTGATCTTCGGGTTTATGCCCATTGGTAATATAATCTTCCAGAAATTCAAGGTTACGTTGAAGTATCCAATTAATCTCAGATGACGAACGTACAAGAAAATCCAAACCAAACTGTATTGCATAATTTTTTCCGAGTGCGAATTCCCATCTTCCATTATTTCTAAAATATCTATCTGGTTTTTCCTGAGACTTTTTAATAAGATGTTCTTCTGTCTTGCACTCTACCCAATAGGCTCTTTCCTTTTCGATTACAAAAAAATCTGCTGTATACCAATAAGCCATTTTTCTATTTTTATCTTTCTTACTTTGAAAATAATTCAATTTTATTTTGGGTGGTTGATCATAATACTCCAAAACATCATCATTAAATTCCATCATATAGATAGTTGGTAATTCAACCTTATGGCTCTCAAATTGAATGGTAACCCCCATCTTTTTACTACTATACCTTCCACTAACGTTATTTCTACCTCCCCCAACCCGTCTTGCTGGAGGGGACTGTCTTATCCGTTGAATTTCCTTCTTTGCCTCTTCCGTTAAGTCCATTCTTGCTGCCCATTCATCAAACTCACTTGAACTCATCATTTAAATATGTCCTCCTATTCTTATACTCATAACCACTTTGTACTAATAAAAATTTCCAATAATCTTGTAAAACCTTTTCTTTTAAAACCCCATTTTTATTAATCTTGTCTTCAATTTTTCTACGACTAGGATATAATCCTTCATTTTCCAACTCATTAAAGGCTAGATTAATTTGTTCTTTTAACCTTTTAATTCTTAGCTCTGACTTTTCTTTTATATAGTCGTAATATCTCCTCGATATTTGTTTACAAAGATCCGGAAAATTTCTGTACAATACCCTCTTATCCCGACCAATTACTTTTGCAACTGAATTCATCGATATTGGAGTATCTGTACTTAAATGTTCAATCAGTTTTTTCTCAATTACATCATAATTAAGTGGTTTTCGAGTTTGTTTTGTTTTATTATTAATGACCCGCTTGTCATTAATTTGAAATATATTAACATCTAGTTTTTGAGATTCTAAGAGGAAATCTAAAATTTCTTTATTTAATTTAAAACATATTTTTAGTATGTTATCTAAAGAAGGAAAGTTTTGACCATATAGCCAATATCGGAGAGTGCTTTTTGGGATACTTAGGTGACTTGAAAAACCCGCAACATTATTTGAAAAACGTTCTTCATTTATTACTTTCAATTTGTTTATAAATGTATGCTTAAAACTTTGAACATCTATCTTGTTATGATTTATTGATAAAATATCCTTCACATTTTCATAAACATAAAGTTCCCACCTGAATTTTTCTAGATTGATCCTTTTGCTTTCACTTTCTTGGGCTAATATAGAGGAACAATTTGGACAATAGCCGGGAACCATTTGCCTGCGTATGATATCAACTTTCTTTTTACATATAGGACATCTATCAACTAAAAAACGACTATGTTTTTTGCAAATCTCTACAGGTTTTAAATGCCATATCAGCGGATAATATATAACCTCTCCATCCTTCTCCCAAGTTCTAATACAGTCAGGACACCAAGTGAGTGTATCCTTCAGTAAATTTCTCAATGGAATGAATTCTTTTAGGTTGTACAAGGTTAAATTAATTAGGTCATCTCTGGATGTTAACTTCTCAACTGTCCATGCAAGTTCAACAGCAATTTCCATGTATCCATTTACAGTTTTTGCCTTTTCATAAAAGCGGTTCCCTCCATAAGCTGAAGCCCGTTCTAAATAACTCTTATTCATTTCAGGAAAAATCATCTTATTGAATAAATGACCAACAGAGAGGTTGTGTTCATATGCTACCCTAATTAAATAACTGCTCAGGCTTTCAACTAACTCAGTTTGCAAACCAATTGGTTCAATACTGTATAAATCACTTCTAGAATCTAAATTTATTTCTATCATTCTATTACACCCCATAAATTTAATAGATTAATAGTTATTATTGCCATATAGAACATTTAACTATTCACCTTTTCCATATCAGGTCGTTTTACGGGCATAAACGGTCTGTTTTGGGCCTTATTTGGATTAAAGTAAGGTATTTTTGTATTTATTCACACATGAAAATAAGGTTTAAATATACGATTTAGAGTACATTTAGACCTTATTTTTAAATTAAAATAAAAAAATTATAGTTAGCTATTCGAATAGCTTTTTTAATAGAGTATAATACTTAAAATTATCTTAGGAGGTTTAATAAATGCTATCATTTAGAGCTGTTTTTACTATGGAAGAGGAAAAAAATAATTATAATTGTGTAGATGTAACTTGGTACGATTGTCCAATTGACGAACCGTTTAACTACGAATACTTCGAAAATGAATCAAATAGTTATATTGCATGGACAGAGGACCTTATTAATTTTCACCGATGGATTTTCAAATATTTTTATCAAGGTTATGTACTCCAACAATTTGAGTTGATAATATACCAAGACCATAATCAGACTGAAGATGAAGTCCTATTCTCGATTCCACATTTTAATATTAAATATAAGGATTGTTTAAATATAATTCACGATGGATTAGTTAATTATAAAAGAGATATAGTAGAAATTAACTTTATTAAATCAGTGCAAAATTATGAGCATATTTTTAATAGAATCATTCTATTTAAAAAACATTGGTTAAGATTGGCAAATATAAGAAGTAACAAAGAAAATGAATTAATTGAGAATGACCTTATATTTGACTTACCATTCCTAATATATTTTGCAAATAGCATAGAGGAATTTAGAGAAATAATTAATAAGGTAATCAAGTATTTCAATGGTATATTTAAACTATTAAACAAGAATAGTAATGACCGAAACGTAAGAAAGGTCAAAAATATTGTGACCGTCAAGTAGAATGACACAATTTTTGCTTATTAATTTGAAACACTTGGTTGTCCAAATATAGTCGATCTATGCTTCATTCGCCAACTGTCTTCATTCAAGTGAATGATCTCCACTCGGTGTAAGATGCGATCCAATATTGCTGTTGTAATTGCTTGATCTCCTAATAGTTCTCCCCATTCCTTCGGACCCTTATTTGATGTCAAAATAATGGATGATTGGTTGTAGAGGTCATTGATTAAATGAAAGAACATATTTGCTTCTTGTTTGTCCATTGCCATAAACATGAGGTCATCGATAATAACTAAATCTGCTTCTTTAATTCTTTTCATTCGTGTTTTTGATTTCCTAGTAATTTCTTCTGTTTTTAAGACATTTATAAGATCCCCCATGGTTGTAAATATCACTTTGTACCCTTGGTTTAAAGCCTCCATTCCTAATCCGATGGATAGGTGAGTCTTACCTACACCTGGCGGTCCCAGAAGAATAATATTGTATAATTGCTCCACCCATGTGAGGTCCTTAAGCTGGTTTAGTTTCTTATTACTTAATGATTTTTGCTCTTCTAAATTAAATTCATCCAGAGTGCTATAGAACGGAAATGTTGCCCATTTTAATCGTTTTTCTAACTGTTTCGCTTCTCTGCGATGTTGCTCATAGGTTGCTACATCTAGGAGGAACTGAGTAAAGGATGAATCCTTTTCCTCAGCTGCTCTTATTAATGTTGGAAGGTGATTAGCTGTTTCAGCTAATCGAAGGTTTCTCATCATGTCCTGTAGCTGATTTAACTGACTCAATTTGAATCACCTGCCAATATTTCTGTATAAGTATCCACTTTTCTTTTCTGTGCTTCCGTCTCCATAACCCATCCAGAGACTTTATGCAAAGGTGTCCCAGTCTCATCGTTGTCGGTTACTGTACCATGAACTCGTCGTTGTCGTTTCACATAGGAAACGATATCGCTAAACTCTGTTGCACTGTATAAGTTTCTTTTGATACATTCTTCTAGTGCAGCTGATAAAATGCTCTCCGTATTCTTCTGCGTTTCTTTTAATATCATTTGTAATTGATCTCTAATATATCTTGGATATTTTTCTCTTAGTACATCTAGATAGTCATAGGCCATCTTTGTATCAATGAACTGGTTGGAAACGGTATTGATAAAGGCCCCTATACCTTTCGTACGGTCACGGGAATGTTGTCTATCTTTCACTAACCGCCCTTTCCCTTCTGGAATCCTATGTTTCGCAATGATTTCGCCTGTTTGAGAAATATAGACCAATAGATGCTTATCCTCTGTCTCTTTTATACAAACATTTTCATACTTGTTAAAAGTGCCAAGTGGAAGAGAATACCTGTTAGATAAATACCGAATAGTATTGTCCTTATGGACACTTCTTGTTATACTATTTTCATAATTGTTTATAAGATCTATATCTTGTGTGACTGGTCTTAAGTGTTGCTTTTCTAAGGAGAACACTTCGACTGGTCTTTTTTTTGTTGTGTTGTGTATTTTATAATTACCTGTCCGATTTAACCATCGCCAACCCTGCTCATTCCAGGAATCGATATCATGAAAAACTCGATGCTTAGCGAAATTATGTTTGATGAAACCTACCACATTTTCTATTTTCCCTTTACTTTCAGGGTCAGCTTTTCTACAAACATGAAGAGTGAGCTTCCTAGTTTCTTTATATTGTTGAAATTCCTTTGTTAAAATTAAATCTCCACTATTTTCACTTACGACTATTAAACTATCTTGGTCATATACAAGTTCTCTCGGTATTCCCCCGAACCATTTAAATGCATGTTCATGCGCTCGAACAACATCTTGTGTGGTAAAAGGCCTATCTAACCATTCTTTGTATTTATATCTGGAATTAGCCAAAACAAAAGCAATAAAGTTGAGCTTTACTTCTTTATTATCAGAAGTTTTTTGTTTGGTATGACCAAAGTCAACCTGGATCTGTTCTCCAAAAGGTAAATCAGGAATTGCTTCATAATCTCTGGGTGATGTTTCTTTTTCTATTTGATATACTTCTCTTAATTCTCTAACGAATGCTCGAACGGTACTTTCCCCCACATTCAAGCCTTCATACTTCTCTTGGAGCCAATCTTGCACTTGTGCCGATGACATGTCAGGATGTTCCCTTAACCAAGAAAGAATTAACTTCTTATATGGATCTAACTTCTTCTTCCTAGTTTTCAAGGATTCTACCCATTCCACCATCTCCGAAGGAGACTTCTTTAGGTTTCGATAGACGGTAGATCTCGAAACTCCTAACTTTTCCGCCACCTTTGTTTTACTAAAGCCTTGTTTTAACAACTGTTGTATCTCCATGTACATTTTCCACTTATCCACCTTTACTGTTCCCTCCATTGATGTGTTTTTGGTAAGCCATAAACATCATACAATGGAAGTATCTAATATTTTACTGGTATATTTGGGTAAATAAGTGTTTCTTCTTATCTAGCGAAAACTGTCTACTTTAGTTTAGCAGTCACAAATATATTGGTACTACTATTAGATGATTTAAGAAATGAGGAAAGAAATATAAATGAATTTAGTTGGATGTTTAAAATCAATGGGAATGAAATTCATAAAGAAAATAAAGATGATATCGAACTACATCTTCCACTTGAGGAAGAATTCGATGATAATTTACCTCTCTAAATTATATTAAATTTTTTTGGCTGTCCAGACAGAACGTAATGACTCTTAGGACAGCCTTTTTTTGATAAAAATAATTAATTACATACTCTTAATGACTTCTTTGCTGTTCTAAAGCATAGCGCAATGAAATCATTGTCATTTTATAACTACATAGATTATAATCATATAGAATTCTGTGGGTTTATATAGAAGGAGACAGTAGCATGAATAAAAGGTTAAAAAGAAATAGAATTCGTTGTAAATGTTGCGGAGATATTATTGAATCAAAACAGATATATGATTTTCAACAATGTTCATGCAAAACGGTGGCGATTGACGGTGGACTGGAGTATGCCAAAAGAATTTTTCCTAGTAATCCACCTGAAAAATTTTATGATGAATTAGTAGAATATGAATGATTTCGTATATATTTGAAGAACTTAAACTGATCCACTAGCAAGTATTTATTGCTGTTCTAATATAGGTAATCGGTTGGTGAATTTCGAAAGATGACGTTGCCGTATTAATGGGGGTACACAAAAGAATGTAACGAACGATAAAACAATAATTTAGCATAAAAGTATAGATCACGAAACCTAATACAACTGAATCATTTCTAAAATATGTCAATAATAATAAATCCCTCTTATAGTTCAACTACTACAAAAAGAACCTACCCAGTTTGTGGATAGGTCCCTAATTTAATAATTACTCTACTGGTGACAATTCACTTTCCGTTACCCATTTGTGGTTTTTCACCTCTTCTCCAGAATCGGTAGCAACAAAATCAACCATATATACGGTTGTTTCTTCCGCTGAATCGATTACTGCAGTTGCACCGTCCATGCCCTTCATGTGATCTGCATTAAGAGTAACTTCAGTTCCCGGTTCAAAAGGTTCATCTCCTGCTTCTTTAACTTCTTCATGAATAACCCATTTATGATTTTCTACTGGTTCTCCACCAGTCGTTGGCGTGTAGGAAACAGTATATACCGTTGTATCATATGCGCCAATAACCGTTGCCTCAGCACCATTCATCCCCAGCATATGGTCGGATTCAATTATTGCTTGGCTGCCCACCTCATAAGTTGGGTTTTCCTCTTCTTGTAGGCCTTCGGGAACTTCGCCAGAGCTAGAATGGTTCATACCAGAATGCTCCATGCCTTCCATATCTTCGTTGGTATCAGATTCCTCCATATCCATTTCATCATTATTGGATTCCGTGTCCATATTTTCTTCAGTGCTTGATTCAGTTTCTGTGTTTTCTTCTTCATTCGCACCTGTACATGCAGCTAAGAAAAGCACTGTAAATAAAGTTAATATCCCAATTACAAATTTTTTACTTATCATTTAAACATTCCCTCCTAATTGAATTGCTATTGCTTTATTTTAACCAAGAGACTTGCAGAATATATGCAGATTTTTAGATACTAAGAATCATTTTGAATCTAAGATGAACCATTCACATTTTACCTTAATGTTGGTAACAATCATTATCAAAATGCTCTTTAAATACTACATTTTACCTTAATATCGATATTTTCATTTAGAATACAACCTACACTTTGAAAATTTAGTTATCTATATAACTTAATTTTACACTGAAAAGCAATTATCGTGTGTTAAGTACTATATCATTTTATTTATGTTGCATAAAAAAAGCTGATTTCCAAATAGAAAATCAGCTTTTTACTATGTTTATTAAGCTCCCACATCGTAGCCTTGTTCTTCAATAGCTTCTTTCATGGCATCAACATTTACTTTCGATTCATCAAAAGTAACATCTACTTTGCCAGCTTCTAAATTAACTTCAGCAGAGGATACACCATCTAATTTTTTCAATGCACCTTCAACTGACATTTTGCAATGACCACAAGTCATACCTTGTACATCTATTGATTTCTTTTCCATACTGTTTTCACCTCCTCTAAAGGATGTTTTTATAACTTCACTCGTTTTAGACGGAGTGAGTTAGTAACTACACTTACAGAACTTAATGCCATTGCTGCACCAGCAATCCAAGGCGCAAGTAATCCAATAGCCGCAACTGGTATTCCAGCCGTATTGTAGCCGAAAGCCCAGAAAAGATTTTGACGGATATTTCGAATGGTTGCATGACTGATTTTAATTGCCTTCGGTATAAGCAATAGCTCACCGCCAAGAATCGTTACGTCAGCAGCTTCAATAGCCACTTCTGTACCAGTTCCAATGGCAATACCAATATCCGCTATAACAAGTGCAGGTGCATCATTCACACCATCTCCAACCATTGCAACTTTCTTACCTTGTTCTTGGATTTCTTTTACTTTAGCTGCTTTTTCTTCAGGTAATACTTCAGCGATTACCTGATCAATTCCAACTTGTTTTGCTATTGCTTTGGCTGTTCGTTCATTATCACCTGTTAGCATAAACACTTCTATTCCTAAATCTTGCAATTGCTTAATAGCTTCTGGAGCCGTTTCTTTTATAGTATCTGCAACAGCAACTGTTCCCCGGTACTCACCATCAATGGCAATTAACATTGCTGTTTTACCATCTATTTCATATTGCACCAATTTTTCTTCATAACCTGCTATATCCACTTGATGATCTTTCATTAGCTTTCTATTACCAACAAGAATGTTTTTTCCAGAAATTGTTGCTTCAATACCATGACCCGGTACTGCCTCGAAATGTTCTACATCCAAAAAGTCGATATTATTCTCTGTAGCGTATGCAACAATTGCTTCTGCAAGTGGATGTTCGGACCCTTTTTCCGCACTAGCTAATAATTGTAATGCTTCCTCATCACCTGAAAAGTCAGTTACTTCCGGTTTCCCTTTTGTAATTGTACCTGTCTTATCAAGTACAATTGCTTCTAATTTATGTGTACCCTCTAGGTGTTCTCCACCTTTGAATAAAATCCCACTTTCTGCAGCCTTTCCTGTTCCAACCATAATGGACGTTGGGGTTGCGAGTCCTAAAGCACATGGACAAGCGATAACAAGTACAGCAATCGACGCAACTAAAGCAGATTCCATTTGTCCGGGTTGTACTAAAGTAATCCATATAATAAAGGTTAAGATAGCAATACCGACGACTATCGGAACGAAATAACCTGAAATAACGTCAGCTAATCGTTGTATTGGAGCCTTTGATCCTTGAGCTTCTTCAACAACCTTAACAATAGATGCTAATGCTGTATCTTTTCCTACTTTTGTTGCTTCCATTTCAATGGAACCATTTTTATTAATAGTAGAACCAATTAATTGTTCTCCTAAATCTTTTTCAATCGGAATTGATTCACCTGTAAGCATAGATTCATCAACAGAAGTTCTTCCCTTGATAACAATACCATCTACAGGTATTTTCTCCCCCGGTTTTACAATTAAATGATCACCAACAACTACATCGCTGGCAGGAATCATTATTTCTTTACCATCTCGAATTATACGAGCTTCTTTTGCTTGCAAATTGAGTAGTTTAGATAAAGCATTTGTTGTTTGACTTTTGGCTCTAGCTTCTAAATATTTACCGAATAAAATTAATGTGATTATTACAGCACTTGTTTCAAAATATAAATGCGGCATATATTCTGGATTTCCAATTGTCATGAATGCTTCATATAAACTATAAAAATAAGCAGCACTT
This sequence comes from Bacillaceae bacterium S4-13-56, assembly GCA_040191315.1. NCBI lineage: Bacteria > Bacillati > Bacillota > Bacilli > Caryophanales > Bacillaceae > Bacillaceae bacterium S4-13-56. The sequence goes on from JAWJLM010000024.1 coordinate 18,901, forward strand.
GTACCTAAAGCAACAAGTACATCCATGTTTGCTCCACCATTTTTTAAGTTCTTATAAGCCCCAACATAAAACTGCCAGCCGATAATAAATTGAACTGGTGTTGCTAAAGCAAACTGGAACCAAGGATTCATGAAGATATCTGGTATACCCATGCCTAATAAATGTACAAGCATCGTAACTAATAAAGGTGAAGTAAGGATAGCTGAAACGATTAATTTGGTCTTCATATCTTTTAGTTGTTTTTCTTTATAAGATTGCTTCTCTTTAGCCTCTGCCTTGGGTTTAGCATCATAGCCAGTATTTTTGATTTTATCAATCAATGATTTTACATCAATTAACCCCGGATTATATTCAATCGATGCACTTTCTGTCGTTAGGTTAACAGTTGCAAGTTTTACTCCATCTTGTTTGTTCAATACTTTTTCAATACGGGTAGAGCAAGCCGCACAAGTCATCCCAAAGACATCTAGGTCCGCTTTCTCCGTTAGAACACCATACCCAACATTCTCTATTTTTTTCGTTATATCATCAACAGATGTTTTCTCCGGGTCATAATCTATCGTTGCCTTTTCAGTTGTTAAATTAACCTGAGCCTTAACCCCATCCATTTTATTCAAAACCTTTTCAACACGATTAGAACAAGCTGCACAGGTCATCCCTGTTACACCAAGTGTTGTATGATTTGTTTCACTCATAATAATTCCCTCCTTACTTGGAAAATTGCTTCATGACAGTCATTAATTCCTCAATAGTTTCCTTTCCTTCACCTTGTTTAATAGCATCACTAACACAATGGTTAATGTGTCTTTCTGTGATAGAAAATCCTACATTTTTTAGTGCTGATTGAATGGCACTAATTTGTACTAAAATATCTACACAATATCGATCATCTTCAACCATTTTCTGTATCCCACGAACTTGACCCTCAATTCGTTTCAAACGATTAATCGTTTTCTGTATTTCATCTTTCGTTCTTGGTTTACTTGGGTGATCATGTAAGAATCTCTCTTCCAAATGAATCACTTCCTTTTCTTTTATACAATTACTATACCCCCGTACAGTATATTTGTCAATGGGGAAACTTAACTTTTGAAAACATCTTTTAATATTTTACACTTTTTGATGTTAGTTATTTTCTTACATAGCCACTAATGGTAAATTGTTATCCAAGGTCTATTATTAGCTTTTTAATTGTTCTTTACCTATCCGTTTTAAAAATTTATGGAATGTCTCCCGTTTTTTCCCCATTTCAGCATATACAGCAATTATTTTTTCCACTGTATCGTATAATTCTTCTGGTGTTAAATTTTCTTTCAGTAAAGAACCTACCTCAGCATCTTTTCCTTTCGCTTTACCACCAACATATAAATTATAATGATCTTTATACTTCATTACACCTATGTCACTTAACATTGGTTCACCACAACCAATGATACAACCTGTATAAGCAACTTTTAGGGTAAATGGTACAGGTTTTCCTGCTATACGGCGATTTATTTCTTTTGCCACTGGCATCCCTTCCCTTTCTTCCCCTTTGCAAAAATTACAGGTTCTCAAGCTCTTTACGTAATTTCCAACTGGATAACATTTTAAACCGACACTTTCGAATTCTTTAATTACTTCGTCTTTATTATCCTCTGGAATCTCTATATAGAGTTGTTGAAAGGTAGTTAACTCCAGTTCATCTTCCTCACTCATGTATTTTGAAATTGTCATAAGTTGTTTGGAATTGAGTTTGGAACCGAACCCTATTCCCCCATTCACAGCGATTTTTATTTTATTCTCCATATTCTTATCTCCCCTATTTTCAATGTTTCTGGTAACAATGGATAAAATATATCTATATACAAATTAAACAGAATTTTGATGCAAACATCATCCTTTCACTATATAATACTATACCCCCCTAATGTATGTAAAGTAATAAAAAGTGGACAAAATTTTATCCTAAACAATATTAAGAGATCCTTTATCCTCATTGTTGTTATTACCCTAGATTAATTTTTGCTGAAATCTGCACAAAAAATGGACATATTTTTTATATGTTAGTTAATGGATAAAACTATTAAATTCAAAGTGAGTGAGTTGATATGTTCGAACTTTTTAATGAAATAGGCATTATGCTAAATGGACCACTTCAGCAAATTGCATATGGATATGAACACATTCCACTGTTATTTGCATTTTTTCTTGGATTAATTGGCGCCGTTGCTCCTTGTCAGCTAACAGGCAATATCAGTGCAATGACTATTTACGGTAACAGATCATTAGTCGAAAAAGTCCCTTGGTTACACGTATTTCTATTTGTTTTAGGTAAGGTAGTTGTTTTTTCAATAATCGGTTTAGTAGTCTGGTTACTTGGGAAGGAAATACACAGTACTCTAACACAAATGTTTCCGATTCTAAGAAAAGCAATTGGGCCTTTACTTATACTGGTTGGTTTATTTATGATAGGGTTATTTAGCTGGAGAAAAACAGGAAAAACGTTTAAAATACCCACTAAATTTAAAGATAGTTATCTAGGAAGCTTTTTAATGGGTGCGAGTTTTACGTTAGCATTTTGCCCTACTATGTTTGTATTATTTATACTAACCTTAATGCCAGTTGTATTAGAAACATCATATGGATTTGTATTACCTTCTGTATTTGGAATTGGAACCTCACTTCCACTTTTATTAATTATTTTTCTTATTTGGTATTTTGGGGCAAGTGGCATTATATTAAAGAGAAGCAGAAAAATAGGGTCACTAGTGCAGAAACTTGCAGGAGTTATCATTCTTATTATAGGTATTTTGGATACTTTAACTTACTGGTAAAAGAGGTCAATTATGTTTAATAAATTATCCTTAAAAATTGGACTATTATTCTTTGTGTTCATGTTAATTATCGAGGTTTTTGTTTATTTTATTCTATATACAAATATAGCAAATGAACGTATTGATGAAGTGATGGATAGTTTATTAGCTCGTGCCAATACACATAGTGCTGTCTTGGAAAATAACTTTGATTCATCAACGTTGGAGCATGTTGCTATCATGGAGTCAGAATCGGAATTTGCTGTTATTATTACCGATGCCAATGGTAACATCATCATTAATTCCGATCCTGTTGAAAAGGAAATGTTTGAAGTAATTGTTCATACGGATTATAAGGATATACCCAGTGTAGGAAAAGTAGTAGAACAGCGTTGGTCAGAAAAACAATATATAGCGGTTGATAGCCCCATCACTATTGATGAAGAACATCAAGGGCATGTCTTTATGTTTGCTAATACCAATATTGTAAAAAATATGGTTAATCATTTGAGTGATCAATTTGTCATAGTTGGATTAATCACCATTGTTCTAACAATTTTTACCGTCTTTATTCTTTCTCGTTTTATTACGTTACCATTAATGAAAATGAAAGAAGCCACAGAACAACTAAGCAAGGGAAAAAATAAAGTGGAATTACATAAGGAACGAAAAGATGAACTAGGAGAATTAGCTGGTTCTATCATGAGGCTATCTAGTGATCTAGAACGATTAAAAAATGACAGAAATGAATTTTTGGCAAGTATCTCTCACGAACTTAGAACGCCATTAACCTATATAAAAGGATATGCGGATATTATAAATAAGCAAGACATAACAGATGAAGAAAGAAAAGAATATCTGGATATTATACGGGAAGAAACAGAGCATTTGACGGTTCTAGTTAAAAATCTATTTGACCTTGCAAGAATGGATGAAAATAGGTTTGTAATTAATCGAAAAAATGTTAATTTTAGACAACTAATCCAAACGATTGAAGAACGAATTTCTCCAGTACTGGAAGAAAAAAATATTACACTTTTTGCTTCATGCCCAGTAGATATCATAGGTAATATTGATCCCGATAGGATCCAACAGGTTTTATTAAATATACTGGATAATGCCAGAAAACATACACCCGAAGGAAAGTCTATATCATTAGAGGTAACCCAGTATGATAGAGAAATTACTATAACTATTTCAGATGAAGGAGAAGGAATTCCAAAAGAGGAGTTACCTTATCTATTTGAACGGTTATACCGTGTAGAAAAGTCGCGTTCCAGAGAAAGCGGTGGAACGGGATTAGGATTAGCTATTGCAAAAGAAATTATAGAATCTCACGGAGGTACGATTGAAATCGAAAGTGAACTTGGAAAGGGTACAAGAGTTATTGTTCATTTAACAAGAGGTGAATATAATGGTTAAAGCTCTATTAGTAGATGATGAAAAACGAATGCTAGATTTATTAGCGTTATATTTGAGACCACATAGTTATATATGTAAAAAAGCTATTAGTGCTAAAGAAGCATTATCGTTTTTAAAAGAAGAAACTTTTGACATAGTACTTATAGATATTATGATGCCTGAAATGAACGGCTGGGAGTTATGCCAAGAAATTAGAAAGGATTCGGACATCCCTATCATCATGGTAACTGCTCGTGAACAGAAAGAGGATATTGTAAAAGGGTTAAAATTAGGTGCAGATGATTATGTAACGAAACCCTTTGACGAAGATGAGCTATTAGCAAGAATAGAAGCGGTATTACGTAGAATGAAACTTGCGAAGAAGATTGAAGTAAATGGTCTCTTATGGAATGAAGATGAGTTTGAGTTATCATATAAAAATAATACATTAAAGTTAACACCAAAGGAATTTACCATGCTAGGTTATTTTATAAGAAAACCAAACCAAGTGTTTACTAGAGAACAATTAATTGAATTAATTTGGGGATACGATTCACACACAGAAGGAAGAACAGTTGATTCCCATGTACGGAACATGCGAGATAAAATTCGGCAATCTGGATTTCCAATCGATGATTATTTAATAACTGTTTGGGGTATTGGATACAAATGGATAAACAAGCCTTCATTATAGGTATAAAAAAAGGTCTTTAATACAAATGTAAAAAAAGACCTTTTGTTTTGACACAAAACTTTTACAAAAATCAAAGCCTTATTAATACTATACAGGGGTATAGTATGGTATAGTATGGATAGAGAGATGAAAAATACAGAAAATAATAGGAAATTCATCTAAATATCCGTACCAAAGGAGGAGTAATAATGAAGAACAAAGGAAATGAAGGGAATCCACACAATCACAATAAGCATAGAGAACATGACCATCATAATCATAAACAACATGAGGAACAAAAACATCTTAGCCATCAACATCATAATCATGAACATGAAGATATGCATGGTTATCACAAACATGGACATGGAGAACAAAAAAATCACGATCACAGTCATGGACATAGTGGGCATCATGGTGGACACGGCGGACATCACGAACATATGGTAGAAGATTTTAAGAAACGTTTTTGGATATCCCTGGTTTTATCAATTCCTATTTTATACTTATCCCCAATGATTCAAATGCTGTTTGGATATGAGGTAAATTTCACAGGTGATACCCTCTTACTTTTCTTGCTTTCCACAATTGTCTTTTTCTATGGTGGAAAACCATTTTTACTTGGTGCATGGGATGAGTTAAAGGAGAAATCTCCTGCAATGATGATGTTAATTTCTTTAGCTATCATCGCCGCTTATGTATATAGCACACTGACAGCATTCTTTATAAAAGGCAGTGATTTCTTCTTTGAACTAGCTACTCTTATTGTAATTATGTTGTTAGGACATTGGATAGAAATGAAATCCCTTATGGGTGCTTCAAAGGCATTGGAAGAGCTAATCAAGTTAATGCCAAAAGAGGCCCATAAACTGGACAAATCCGGAAATATTGTTGAGGTAACAGTCGAAGATTTACAACCGGGTGACCAAATTTTAGTTAAATCGGGTGAAAAGATTCCAATTGATGGTGAAATTTACGAAGGAGAATCTACCGTCGATGAGTCGATGCTTACTGGAGAATCTGTCCCTGTTGAAAAAGCGCCCGGAATGGAAGCGATAGGTGGTTCCGTCAATGGTGATGGTGTATTAAAAATTAAGGTAAGTAAAACAGGAAATGACACCTACCTATCCCAAGTTATTAAATTGGTAAGCGATGCAGAAAAATCGAAATCAAAGGCCCAAGGCTTTGCGGATATTGCTGCTAAATGGTTATTCTATGTTGCTCTTGTAGTAGGGATTATAACCTTTGCAGTTTGGTGGACTAACGGGGATTTAGACTTTGCTTTGGAACGAATGGTTACCGTTTTAATTATTGCTTGTCCACATGCCCTTGGTTTGGCAACACCACTAGTAACATCTAGATCTACTTCCATTGCAGCTAAAAATGGCTTGTTAATTCGGAATAGAGTAGCATTTGAAAGTGCATTTAAAGTGGACCGCGTGGTGTTTGACAAAACAGGGACACTTACGGAAGGTAATTTTGGTGTTACAGATATCCATCCAAGCGAGGGTATTAGTGAAGAAGAATTATTGAAATTAGCATATTCTGTTGAAACACAATCAGACCATCCAATTGCTAAAGGAATTGTGAAAGAAGGAAATAATCGTAATTTGAAACCCTTTGATGTTAAGGATTATCAGAATTTAACTGGGAAAGGGTTAGTAGCTAAAATCGGTGATGCAGAAATTGCTGTTATTAGTCCCGGTGCTATGAAAGCAAATAAAATTTCTTTTGATGAAAAAACTTATGACCAACTGGCTTTACAGGGGAAAACAGTCATATTTGTCCTTAAAGATAATGTCTTACAAGGAATGATAGCCCTAGCTGATATCATCCGTGAATCTTCTTATAAAGTTATTAAAGAATTAAATGACCGTGGTATAGAGACGGTTATGATGACTGGTGACAACACACGTGTAGCAAATTATGTAGGAGAAAAACTGGGTATTTCCAAAGTCATCGCTGAAGTACTTCCCCATGAGAAATCAAATAATGTGAAATATTTAAAACAAAACGGAAAAAAAGTGGCGATGATTGGAGATGGAATTAATGATGCCCCCGCTTTAGCAGAAGCTGATTTGGGAATTGCTATTGGTGCGGGTACAGACGTTGCGATTGAAACAGCTGATGTTATACTAGTTAACAGTAATCCAGTAGACATTTTAAATATCATTAAATTGTCTAAGGCAAGTCGCAGGAAAATGGTTCAAAATTTAGGATGGGCTGCTGGGTATAACATCATTGCTATTCCTTTAGCTGCAGGTGTATTGTACAATGTTGGGTTTGTCATAACCCCTGCCGTTGGAGCTGCAGTTATGTCACTTAGTACCATTATTTGTGCAATAAACGCTCAATTATTAAAAATCGATTAATAGAAATAAATTGGCTAAGCATGTATGGTATTGCTTAGCCTTTTATTTTTCTGTAGGTAAATTTCTGTTCATAAATAGTACAAAGAATCTGCTTAATTTCTGCAAACTTGTAACGTAATCTAACAGAGAGTGTCTTTATAATACCACCGTTATACTATATTTCTATAAGGAGTGATACATACTTATGAGTTTGGAGGAAACGAAAAAGAAGAAGAAAAATAAAAGGAAAAATCGATTAATTTTTAGAACTTCTATATTAATTGTAATGGTTGGAGCTATTATATTTGCATTAGTGTCCAATATACAAGCGGATAAAACCATTTATCAAGTCGGAGATGAAGCACCTGACTTTGAATTAAAACAAATTAATAAAAATAATGAATTAGAATCTATACGACTAAGTGATTTTAAAGGAAAAGGAATTATGCTAAACTTTTGGGGTACTTGGTGTAAACCATGTGAGGAAGAAATGCCTTACATGCAAGAACTTTATCCCGTATATAAAGAAAAAGGAATTGAAATAATTGCAGTTAGTTTAGATAATACGGAATTGGTTGTAGATCGATTTATTGATAAATATGATCTAACTTTTCCAATTCCCCATGATAAAACAGGAGAAGTCAGGGATTTATACAAAATAGGACCAATTCCAAGTTCCATATTCATTAATCCGGATGGAAAAATTCAGAGAATTGTAAATGGGGCCTTATCATTAGAAAGTTTGGAGAGTTACTTTAAAGAAATATTACCAAAACAATAGACCGCAATTTTTTTAAAAAGGGGGATAAAATCTTTGAATGAAATAAATATATTTCTAGCTTTTGGTGCTGGTTTCCTTTCTTTTATCTCACCGTGTGTATTACCATTATATCCGGCATTTTTATCTTATATTACCGGAATGAGCGTAAGTGAGATAAATGAAGAAAATAAAAAAATGAATAAAAAGGCTCTTTTACATACCGTTCTATTTTTACTAGGGTTCTCAAGCATTTTTATTATGATTGGTTTTACCACCTCTTATATATCGGAATTCTTATTAACCTACCAAGATGCGATTAGACAAATTGGTGCTATTTTAATCATTTTCTTTGGACTAGTGATTGTCGGAATTTTTAATTTTAAATTTCTAATGAAAAACAAAAAAATCACATTCAAAAATCGTCCCGGTGGTTATGTTGGTTCTTTCATCATTGGAATGGCATTCTCCTTGGGATGGACTCCTTGTACCGGTCCAATACTAGCTATTGTGTTATCATTAGCTGCAACAAATCCTGATGTTGGTATGATTATGATGATTAGTTATGTTTTAGGTTTTTCGATTCCCTTTCTATTATTAGCATTGTTTATTGGTAAAATTAAATGGATTAAAAAACATAGCCTAAAGTTAATTAAAATTGGTGGATACATTATGATTTTCATGGGAGTAGCACTATTCTTTGATTGGTTGACGAAATTAACTTCCTTCTTAGCTGGATGGTTTGGTTTTTATGGATTTTAAAATATATTTTCCATAATTTATCTATTACATCTGCACGAATAATGCATATTTAAGCATTATAATTTGTCTTGTAGATTTTGTTACAAGTAGAATATCACTCGTTTTACATGGTAGTATATATTAACATTTAACAAATTGGATGAAAGAGGAGTCGAACAATATATGAAAAAAGGATTATTGGCAGTTTTTGGATTATTACTTATTTTAATAGTTGCTGCTTGTAGTGAAAGCGAAAGTACATCAAATGAAAAAGAACCACAAGACATCAAGAAAATGGTCCAAGATTACAGTGTCGGGGATTCCGATGATGTGTCTGCTTCTATTACTTCAGAAGAGCTTATTGTCACTGATAGCGGTGATAAAGAAACCACCTACGATCTTCCCGAAGATGAATTTTTTGTTTCCATCGCACCATTTGTTGAGACAACACACCCTTGTACCAATCATAGTTTAACTGGCTGCCAAGGGGAATTAGTGGAAAAAGAATTTGATGTTTATATTGAAGATGAAGAAGGTAATGTAGTTGTGGATGAAACCATGACATCATTAAAGAATGGATTTATTGATTTTTGGTTACCACGTGACAAAACATACAACGTGACGATTCAATACGATGGAAAGACAACTCAATCTGAGATTTCCACTTTTGAAGGTGATAATACTTGTATAACAACAATGCAATTAATCTAGTCGTATTTCCCCGTGATATCTTTTAAATTAAAAAATACAAAATAAAGGGTAATAGAAAAAAATTATATAGTTTTATAATATTCCCATTAGAATCGAGTGTTATCAAAGATAAAGCACTCGATTCTTTTTTGCTTAATTTTACTATTTAGAAATTTTTTGGCTCCCTTTTATCCTCGTTACCACTGACTGTAAACGAACTGAATTAGATTAATACCTGATAATAATATGGAAAATAAAAATTCACACTAATATTGAAGCAGCCTTGTTGGATAAAATACAATGTCAAGGGAATAGTAAAATTTGTATTTAATCTTGAAGCAAAGGGGAATTTTCAGATGGCCGTGTCTTATGAAGAGTGTATTAAAGCTTGTTTAGAATGTATGGAAGCTTGTAATGGGTGTTATGATGCTTGTTTAAAAGAAGAGAATGTAAAAATGATGGCTGACTGTATCCGCTATAATAGAGAATGTGCAGACATTTGCGCATTAGCAGCAAAAGCAATGCAATCGGATAGCCCTTTTGCTAAGCAGATTTGTAAGCTTTGTGCTGAAGTTTGTGAAGCATGTGGAAAAACGTGTGAACAACATAACCATGCTCATCACTGCCAAAAGTGTGCAGAGTCCTGTTTTAAATGTGCAGACATTTGCCGAACAATGGCATCTTAAATATAAAAACGGTGAACTTGCGTCACCGTTTTTATTAGTTTAAAGTTATGATTAAGACTTTTTCTATATTTAATTATTTAACAAGTGTTGAAAATGTTGATAGGTTTTTATTTGTTCCTCAGTGTCTGCTTTGGGGACAAATGACCAACCCATACGGTTGATAAAATCAGAATATCTTTTTTGAATTTCTAACTGTTGCAAAGCCATTTCCACATGCGCATTTCTAACATTTCTATCTTTCATTAATAAAGCAGAAGTATAATTTTCATTTGACATCAATTTGGCTCCAGCACGTGCTTCTAATGCAATCCATTTATCGTTGTATTTATTAACCCCTGTACCTTCTACTCTTCGGTTGCTTACATCATACATATCTAAATCCGGAACTTCAACATACTCATTATTATCAGGATTAATTAAAGATAACATTACCCTAACATGCGACATCATTACATTTATCTGGAGAGCAATAATACTTTTCAAATCTGAATTTGTAGTGTTAATATGATAGACTTTTAATTTATTAATCATTCCCTCGTGTGTAGACAAATGTTCTGCCATTAAGCCAAGGTCTACGGATGGTAAAGTTGACATATAACTCACCTTTCATTAAATAAATTCCCTTTAATATATGCTGTTTAATGAAAATCTGTTATTAATGCCCACTTTTATCTAAAAAGGGAAAATCGAGTGGACCAATGTAATTCAATACCAAAAACAATATTGCAATGGTAAAAATCATTAAGAATGGATATTTAAAAAAGGAAAGAATTTGTTGGTTGGCTTGTTTACGTATGGATTCTTCTGCTGTATATAAAACAAGTAACAAAATCATTGTTATCATCACAGCTATAATATTAATGATTGCATTCGGCCTAGTCATTGCTACCATATCTCCAAGCATGGCTCCCATCATCCCCCCCATTAGTCCAGAAAGTATGCCATCAATGACAGCAGGAAGACCTATAGGTAATCCTGCTAAAAAACCAACAACCAATCCAATCAATATAGCGTAAATGGTTGATTTAAATAAATCACCATGATAGATGACTCCTAAAATAGTTCCCATTAGAATTCCTGCCGACATCCCTAATGACATGGAAATCAACATTCCATTCATTTTAGTTACCCAATTTCGGTAATACGCTACATATATAATGGTTGTTATAACTTGGGTGGCACACAACAAAAGTATAAAAAATAATGAAATTGACATTATTTCAACCCCAATCTTAGTTTGTCCACACTTTTATTGTATTCACTGTTAACATGCATTATGATATACCCATAGGAGGTTTATGTATTTAAAAATAAACATAAAAGAGTTAACTGCATAAAACTGTAATTTCATTATTAATGAGTTTAGATATTCCTTATGCTTAGTTAAGATAATAATATTTACTTAGCGAAAAACGCTCCAAGTTTTCAACTTAGAGCGTTACTAGGGTCTTATAGTTTGGTAAATACTTCAAATAAATCACATTAAACATACATTCCTTCAATGCTTTGGAAAAAGAATAGAAACCTTCGTTCCAATATTTAATCTACTATCTATCTGAATTTTCCCTTGATGTGCATCTACTAATGCCTTCACAATGGACAATCCAATACCTATTCCACCTGATTTCCTATCTCTGGATTTATCCCCACGATAAAACCTTTCATAAAGATAAGGAATGTCTTCCTCAGCAATTCCAATCCCTTCATCTTTCACAAGGAAACCTATATAATCAGTAGAACCCTCTAGCTTTATCGATACCTTTTTTCCTTTTGGGGTATATTGAAGAGCGTTATTTATTATATTCGTCAAAATCTGTGCAACACGATCACGATCCGCTTTAAACCAATATTCTCTTTTAGGTTTTTGAATGTTTAATATAACACCTTTATCCTGAAATACTGACAAAAATTGTCCTTCCATTAAACGTAATATTTCACCTGCTTCTATATTAGTTTTGTTCAACTTTATTTGTGGATTTTCAGCGGCAAGTAACTCTTCTAATTCACCGACAAGGCGCACTAAACGCATCAATTCATCATGACTTTGCTGCAACCTTTTTGGCGTTGGCTCAAATATCCCATCCTGAAAAGCTTCCATTTGACTTCTTAGTGTCGCAAGTGGGGTTCGTATTTCGTGAGCAAAATCAGCAGTAAACTGTTTACGAAGCACCTCTTCTTTTGATAATGATTCAGCAAGTCGGTTAAACGATTCACCAAGTGGCTTCATTTCATTTGACAATTCCTTAACTGGTACACGCGTTCGCCATTTATGGTCTTGTAATTCTTGAATAGCTTTTGATAATTTTCGAAACCCAGTTGTTAGGCGCTTAGAAAACAATAGGCTAAACACGAACGCTAAAACAACTGTAACAATAATAGCAAGATAAATATTCGATTTAATTGTATTTAAAAAAGCAATGTCTTCCCCTATCATTTCCTCTGGGTAATAAACTTCCATATTGCCTATATGTCTTTCATCAAATGTTAAATCATAAGAATGTGTCTGGTATTCCGTTTTCATATCGGTTTCCGAATGCATCCCCATGCTATCCATCATTCCAAGCATCATCGTTGTATCAGCTATTATTTGTCCGTCTTCATCAGAAATTCTATAAAATAAATTATCCGTCATAGCTTGTTGATGCATTAAATTTGTTAGTTGGTTATCAATAAGTTCCCCTGTTTCTTTATAAGAATTAATTGCTTCATTTTCTATAAGTTTACTGCTTTGCTCTCTATTATTTTGTAAATATTCGTTGAATTGATCTTCAAACCCCCATAATATAGAGAAACTAGTAAGAAAAATACCACAAAGTGACACAACTAATAGGTAAAACAGGATTTTAGAACGAAGTGTCAATCGACGCATCAGATGTTCCTCCAAACCTATATCCCATCCCAAAAACAGTTAAAATATATTCTGGGTGACGAGAATCTGTTTCAATCTTTTTCCGAAGGTTTTTTATATGCGTATCAACACTTCGTTCATATCCTTCAAAATAAGTTCCATCATCCTGAATCTTTTCCAGTAAATCCAAACGACTGTAAACTCGCCCGGGGTAGCTTGCCATAGCTATTAAAAGCTTATACTCAATAGGAGTTAGTGGGATGATCTGATTATTCAATGTAATTTCCTTCTTTAAAAGATCTATTGTTAGCTTTCCTTCATTGAACGATAAATGGTTTCCACTATTTATTCTTTTTAACCTACGTAAAATAGCCTTAGCCCTTATTACGACTTCTCTTGGACTAAAAGGCTTTGTAACATAGTCATCCGCCCCAATAACGATTCCGTTAATTAAATCGTCTTCTGTCGATTTTGCTGTTAACATAATGATAGGAACATCACTTTCATTTCTCGTTAATCTACATATCTCTTCACCTGATATATCTGGTAGCATAAGATCTAAAATAATAATATCCGGATTATTTTCTTTTATTTTTTTTAATGCTTCTATTCCATTAGAGGCAAGAATGGTTTCCCATCCCTCTTTTTCAAAATAAGCTTCTAACACTTCAAGAATCATATCTTCATCGTCAACAATAAGAATTTTAGTCATGTTAAACCACCTCTTTCATATAGTATCATCAATTAAAATGAAAATGATAATCTTCACAACTTCCACATAAGTTCACCACAAATTCTCCATATATGAAAGGTATGATGTAGTTAAGAAAGGAGATGTTTTATATGAAAAAATTAGTAGTAGGGTTATTAACTGGAGCGGTTCTATTAGGAAGTGCAACTTTTGTTGCGGCCGAATCAAATGGAAATGGCATCTTCAACTTTGAGGAAATGCAACCGCATATTGAAGAAATGCATCCTAATTTATCATCAGAACAGCAGGAAGAAATGTTTAATAACTGTCATGGCGACAATGGTATGATGCAAAACGATACTGAATTCCGTGATATGATGTATAATTTATAGATTAAAGAGGTGATCCCGTATAATGGGGATGATGAATATGATGGGTTATGGGTTACTTGGATGGATACTTAACCTTGCATCTATCGGTATCGTTGTGTATTATGCCACCAAATTAGCATTAAAAAATTATCATAAGGATTAATTTAATCGTAATCTCTTTATAAAGGAGCGACTGTAATTGTGATCATTCCTTTTTAATCATGATAATCGATGTTACTGTTTAACCCGTTTAACATAAAACTTTAACTCATGCATGAAATGATTGTATTTTGCAAATCAAAGAACCTTCAATATACGACCAATGTCTAATTGATTGTCTATTGAAGGTAATCCTAACACTTATTTCATCAAACTTCCGTTAGTTTAAATGAATTATTCACAATATTTATTAGTAAAGACTTATATATTACAAGAGAAAACACCAAGAGGATTTCTTGGTGTTTTTTTATTCCCCTGTCTCAGCAAAGTGTTTGATTCGATTGCCAATTTCATCACGAACACGCTGGAAAACTGCCCATTTTTCTTCTTCCGTTCCTTCTGCTCTTGCAGGATCATCAAATCCCCAGTGTTCCCTTTTGACTTTAGGTGGTGTAACAGGACATTTATCTTTTGCATCACCACAAAGGGTAACAGTTAAAGCTGCGTTGTTTAGTATTTCAGAATCGATAATATCCGATGTTTGATTTGATATGTCAATTCCTGCTTCTTTCATTGCTTTAACTGCATTCGGGTTCAGTCCGTGTGCTTCAATTCCACCACTTTTAACTTCCCATTCCTCATGGTTTAAGTATTTTTTTGCCCAACCCTCTGCCATTTGGCTTCGGCACGAATTCCCAGTACATAGAAAGTAGATTATTTTTTTGTCATAGCTCATTCTCCTTTAGAAAAATAGTAATGAAATATAAAGTCCAATTAATGTTATCAATAGGATGGGTATCGTTAAAACAACCCCAGTTTTAAAATATGTTCCCCAGGATATTTTCACCCCTTTTTGGGATAAAACGTGAAGCCATACCAATGTGGCGAGTGACCCAATTGGAGTGATTTTTGGTCCTAAATCAGATCCTATAATATTCGCATAAACAAGTGCCTCTCGTATTACACCTGATGTATTTGTTTCTGCAATTGCCAAAGCATCAATCATAACAGTTGGCATATTATTCATAATTGCAGATAGAATAGCTGCTATAAAGCCCATAGAAACGGTAGCAATTAACAATCCTTCTTCAGCCACTTCTTGAATAACACCTGCCAAGACAGAAGTAAGTCCTGCATTCCCTAATCCATAAACAACGACATACATTCCTATTGAGAAAAAAACAATATTCCAAGGCGCTCCTTTAATTGCTGATTTTGTATCAACTACTTCGCTTCTTCTAGCCATCAGAATAAAAAGTATCGCAACAATACCTGCCACAATGGAAACAGGAATATGAATGAATTCACTAGTAAAGTAACCAATTAATAATACCGTTAAAACAAACCAAGACAAACGGAACAATTTTTGGTCCTTGATCGCTTCTACTGGTTTTCTTAGTTTAGACAAATCGTATGTTTTAGGGATACTTTTTCTGAAATAAATGAGTAAGACGGTAATCGTTGCAATTAGTGAAAAAATGTTTGGAATAACCATCCTCACAGCATATTCGAGGAATCCAATTCCAAAAAAATCAGCAGAAACAATATTTACCAAGTTACTTAGATAAAGGGTAATGATGTTGTATCAGCAATAAAACCACTAGCAATAATAAACGGAAAGACCATTTTTTCCTTGAATTTCAAATGACGAACCATTGCAAGTACAATTGGTGTTAATATTAATGCAGCACCATCATTGGCGAATAATGCAGCAACAATCGCACCTAAAATACTCACATAGACAAACATTTTAATTCCATTTCCTTTTGCAATCCTCGCCATATGTAGAGCGGCCCACTCAAACAAACCAATTTGATCTAATATTAATGAAATAAGGATGATTGCAACAAACGATAATGTTGCGTTCCAAGTAATGTCTATTACTTCTAAGACATCACTAAATCCAACAACTCCTACTAAAAGAGCAATGATTGCTCCAGCACAGGCAGACCAACCGATATTTAATCCTTTAGGCTGCCAAATAACGAAAATTAATGTAGCAATAAAAATAATAAGTGCTAAAGTGAAATCTTGATTCAATCGTATTACGCCACTATTGCACTACCCTGTAGCATAATAACTTCAACAACAAGGGTGCGTGAATCCTTCTTGGATCAACGCACCCGGTTTGTTAAAATTGGAATGAGAATAATGCATTTAATGTGCCATTTTCAAACATAATATAAATCCCTAGCCCTATAAAAACAATTGGAACAATCCAACGTTCATATTTCTCAACTTTTTCTGATACAAAATCCAAGGAAGCTAAGCGATAGCTGACATAACATAAAACCCCAACCATAATGAAAAAGACAATACTAGCAATAAGAATTTCAACCGCGTTTAATGCTGTGAAATAAGGTATATAAATAGAAAAGTCATCTGCACTGGAAGACAGCACAATAAATATAACTGTTAAATATAATTGATTAAACCGATTGGAGGAAAATAAAGATAATATATTGCTATCATCTTCATCTTCCTCACCCTTGATCCAAATCTTAATACCCAAATAAAGGGGAATAAGCCCAAGGAGACCTAAAACCCATTGCTCAGGAATTAACCATGTAATACCGAGGGCAACCAATAGACTTGCAGCTATAATAATTGCTGTACCTATGTATTGTCCAATCCATATATGTTTTGCTTGCCCTTTTTTTATTTGCGAAAACAAAAGGATTAAAATAATAAGATAGTCAATCCCTGTTGCTACATAAACTGCAGCTGCTGTAAGTGCCGTTGCAATCATTATTTCATCTCCAATACTTCTGGATAGGGCTTTTCAATGGCAAGAAAAGCCCTTAATTTTACACACACATATTTATATATTAATTTTCTTTTACCCGCATTAACCTTAAACCATTTAAAGCGACTAAAAGAGTTGCTCCCATATCTGAAAGGATGGCAATCCAAAGTGTTAGCCAACCGGGGATAACCAATAATAAGGCAATGAATTTAATAGCTAATGCGAATGTGATATTTTGCTTAATTATAGTCAGTGCTTTTCGGCTTAGTTTCACAGAAAATGGAAGTTTTCTTAAATCGTCTCCCATTAAAGCTACATCTGCTGTTTCAAGGGCAGTATCTGTACCAGCTCCACCCATTGCGATTCCAACAGTAGAGGCAGCTAACGCAGGGGCATCATTGACACCATCTCCAACCATCGCTACGTTGCCATATTTAGATCTCAATTGTTTAATAAATTCTAATTTGTCTTGTGGCAATAGTTCTGCTTGGATATCCGTTACCCCAACATGACCTCCAATTGCATTGGCTGTACCTTTGTTGTCACCTGTAAGCATGATGGTTTTTTTGATTCCAAGTTGATGTAACTTATGAATAATTTCCTTGCTGGATTCACGTACTTCATCAGCTACTGCAATGACAGCAAGGATTTCTTTTTCAGTTCCAACAACCATTGCAGTTTTCCCTTGATTTTGAAGGGTCTTAATAAGTTGATCTTGCTCGTTATTAAAATCGACTGATAGATTCTCAAATAATTTCGGATTTCCAATGTAATAAGTCGTGCCGCTGATAGTCCCCTTAATTCCTTTTCCTGTGATAGAAGAGAAATCATCCACGATTATATGAGTGTAGGTAATGTTCTCCTCTTCTGCTTTTTTCATAACGGCTGAAGCTAATGGATGCCCGGAACGATATTCTAATGCAGTAATGATAGATAACATTTCTTCTGCATTTACCTGATTATTCAATACGTTAAAATCTGTTACAACTGGAATCCCTTTTGTTAATGTACCCGTTTTATCAAAGGCAATCGCTTTTAAGGCGCCCATTTCTTCTAGATAAATTCCGCCTTTGATAAGCACACCTTTTTTAGCTGCATTTCCAATTGCTGAGACAATAGAAATTGGGGTTGAAATAACTAATGCACAAGGGCAACCAACGACAAGAACAGCTAGCCCTTGGTAAACCCATGTTCCCCAGCTCCCACCAAATAATAATGGTGGCACAACAGCAACCAGTCCTGCGATAATCATAATAATAGGTGTATAATATTTTGCGAATTTATCTACAAACGCTTGAGATGGCGCACGTTCCCCTTGAGCCTCTTCAACAAGGTGAATGATTTTGGAGATTGTTGTATCTTCAACCAGCTTTGTTACTTTAACCTCAAGTATTCCCTCTTCATTTAATGTTCCTGCAAAAACTTCATCATCCATCGTTTTCTCGACAGGGACTGACTCGCCTGTAATAGCCGCTTGATTAACAGCAGAGTAACCATTTACTACTACACCATCCATAGCAAGCTTTTGACCGGGTTTCACAATCATAATATCGCCAACAGCAATATCATCAACATGAATCATCATTTCTTGCCCATTTCTTCTAACAAGCGCCTTTTTAGGAGCAATATCCATTAGAGATCGAATCGATTGTCTTGCTCGATCCATAGAGAATCTTTCTAGAGCTTCACTAATTGCAAAAAGAATAACAACAATTGCACCTTCTGCCCATTCCCCAATAATAGCTGCTCCAATAATTGCCACTGTCATAAGGGTTTTCATGTCAAATTCAAAATGTAGCAAGTTTTGAAACCCGACTTTAAAGAGTGAATATCCGCCAATTACTATCGCTGCTGCAAACAA
This sequence comes from Bacillaceae bacterium S4-13-56, assembly GCA_040191315.1. Lineage (NCBI taxonomy): Bacteria > Bacillati > Bacillota > Bacilli > Caryophanales > Bacillaceae > Bacillaceae bacterium S4-13-56. Next base: position 37,671 of record JAWJLM010000024.1, read on the forward strand.
TAGGGAAGTAATAATATTTTCCTCTCCATTAACAAACTGAGAAATATAACCAAAAACGATTAATAAAGTAGCATATAGTAACGTGCTGTGTTTTTTATAAAATGGCTCTTTTTCTTCTTTAACCTCTTGTTTCTCTTCCCTTAATGGTTTATCTTGAGTCACTTTAAGATTTTCAAAAGCACCGGCTTTTTCTAATTCTTCAATGTTTGTATCGCCATATACCTCGATTTTAGACGCACCAAAATTTACTTTTGCATCCTGAACCCCTGATAATTTTTTTACATTCTTTTCGAATTTACCCGCACAATTAGCACACGAAAATCCTTCAACCCGGTACACATTTTTATCCTGATGAACAACAATTGGTGCTTGCCGTTTTGGTTTTTCAGGCATTACTTTAAGATTTTCAAAAGCTCCTGCTTTCTCTAATTCTTCAACAGTTGCATCACCATACACGGATATTTTAGATGCGCCGAAATTAACTCTTGCGTCTTGAACATTGGGTAGTTTCTTAACATTTCTTTCAAATTTTCCTGCACAATTTGCACATGAAAAGCCTTGTACTCGGTAGGAAGTCATTTCTGATTCTGATTGTTCTGCTTGTTCAGACATTTACCTCCACCTCTTTCTTGTGTGTTAATGCAATCATCATAATTTGTTTGATATGTTTATCGTTTAACGAATAAAAGGAGAGCTTTCCTTCCTTCCGATATTTGACAATCCTTTGCTTATAAAGTGTTCGTAAATGATGAGAAGCATTAGCAACCGTAACTCCTAAGATATTTGCTATATCACAAACACATAGCTCATCATCTTGACACAGAGCATAGGTGATTTTTGCTCTATTTTCATCGGCAATTGCTTTTAACATTTGAGAAATACCAGAAATATCTACTGTTTGTAAATCACCCTGTATTCTATTAACCTTTTCCTCGTCATAACAAAAAACTTCACAAGTATCCTTTTTATTCAAATCATCACCTCATTCAAATATTCATTTGAATATATCATAACTTTTTTCCATTACATATTCAAGCAATTACTTGAATGATTTTAAAAAAGAACTGAGATTTCCCAATTCTGATAACATCTTCTTGAACTTTCATTTATTAGCCTCAATAAGAGCGTATACCCATAAAAATTTCGATAGTCCAAATAATAGTTCAAGAAAGAGCGAATATTATTCTTTGCTCAATAAAGCTAAGTTTCTCAAATATGACTTAAATAACAAAAAGTTGGTTATACTAAGATTAGAATAACCCAACATTCTATACTAGCGTGATAAAGATGTTTAGGTTGTATTTCTTTATAGAATCCCGTCCTTATTTTGATTTTAGCAGATCAATTAAAATAAGGATGGGATTTCTCATTATATTAGTGTTGATACTGTTTTTATATATTTGCTTTAGATGGTAAATGTAGTTATAATGTAAAGTATTAATTTTATTTTTAGTATCCATCTTGCTATTTCTATATTGTTTACTATATAATAACTATACTAAACTTTATAAGATTAAATCAAAATTTCATAATAAAAAAGGGAGAACCCCAAATCTATGTTAGGTCTTTGTTAGTTCAAAGGCGTACTTAGATTTGGGGTTCTTTTCTTTTTGCACAAGTTTTGGAGGGTTAAGTAATGACAATGTTAAGTAGAGAAATGCTAAAACAACAAAAAATATTAAAGAGTCTTTCATCTGTTTCTCTTCGTCTAATCCCATTTTTAGCGGCAAATACAGATTTAGACAAACGAATTAATGTAACATTAGAACAAATTGAAGCAGCTAATATTATGACTCCGCGACTAATAAAGGAAGCATTAGGAAGACTGGAGAAAGTTGAGTGGATCTATCGGGGTAAAGATGGTTACTTATATAGTAAATTCAATACTATTTCAACAGCTGAGAACCATAATTTCTACTATATAAACTTGTATAAATTCTTTCAATCTGATGAATTTAAAAAATCATACAAGCGCCAATTACAATTCCTATTTTATATTCTAACAGCAAAACTACCGGGCCACGAACATTCTTTAGCTATTGAACACCTTTATCAAAACCGGACAAATGCAAAGCATGTAAAGTTAGACTTTTTTATTAGTTTTGAAGATATGATATCCAACCTTTTAGATTTAATTAACAAAGGTTTTTTTGAAGTGCGACTTGGAGCGAACAGAGAAGTACTAAATAAAAATACTAAAAATCTTAGAGAAAGATTAAATACATTTGCTGAAAAAACTGGTAAAAGAAAGAAACGAATGAGTCATAAAGAAGAAAAACATCATATCATTCATATTCGTATAGCAAAAGATTTAGTTACAAAAGATCAAATTTGTGACATTTATGATATGACAAGATTGGCAACGTTGCAGGATTTAAAATCTATCGCAAAAGATTTTGGATGTAGTTTAGACAGCTTTGATGTAAAAGCTTTAGAGAAGGTCCATATGGTAAAGGCAAAAATATATAAGGAATTCGGTGATGTAGGAATACAATTATATCGTGAAGGCTTAAAAGATTTTTTCAAAAATAGAAGCCATTCTTTTCAAAATCTGATGGAAAATGGTAATTTTGGTAATACAATTAAAAACTTTTATGTTATTCCTAGAATTGAACAAAGACTTAAAACCTTATTCGAAGAGGTGAAAAATGATTATTTTACTAAAGTAAAAACATTGCCATATCAATCCTTAAATTTAAAACATGCTATTAAAGATAGTAAACCATTTATATCTTACATTATGGAAGAATCATATAACGACAACCTTATCATATTAGACCGTGAATTAGAAGCAGCATATAGCTTCATATATAGCCAATTTACACAGGTAGATAAGTCTTGGTATGAATTTAAAGAAAAAGTAGAAAAAATCTATAAAGATGAGGCCGAAGCTCATGGTAATGATAGGAATAAAGTATTTTATCTTGCTATCCAAAGGCAATTAAATCAAAAAGAACGTACTATCTCTAAAATCAAACGGGACAGTAACTATAAAAGAGAAAGAAGAGAAAAATTACTTTACAATCCTTACGTAGCAATTACCGAGTAATATCGGATCTTTTTAAAAAATTATTATTACTGTTTTTTTAAGATCCAAAATGCGGGAACTACCTAATAATAATTTTTTTAAAAATATAAAATATAAATTCTGCCTTTCTATCCTAGTGGAGAAGGGTTATTTGGCATGACCATTTTTCAAACAATACCTTTTTATAAAAATGTATAGGACGATTCTCTTGTTTCTGTATTGTATTCTTTCTCAATAAAGCTTTTTTTTAAAGAATAAAGTCCAATTACACCAGCAAATTTTTATAGTATCTGTTTAATATTTATATTTTAAGATAAAATTTTTTGTTAGATTTATTAATTTTATATTATAGACATTTAATTTATAGTATCAATAAAATTAATTATCATAAAAACTATTCAATTCCTTACCACGTAAGGGTTTGTAATAGTAATTTAAAGATACTAATGTATCTTATTATGTTTTTTATCATTAAATATTATTACAATACATATTACTTTTTTGATTAAATTCTTAGTTATAAAACAACTTCAAAAACTATTCTTTTAATAAACTTATAACATCTTCTATTACATCCTTGTCACACTTCTTATCTATCATTTGTTCAATGACCATTACTAAAGTCGCTCTCCGATAAGTCTTTGTTAATATTTTTAGAATGGATTGACTATCGATTATCCCATATTGATCTAAATGCTTCTTTATGAGCGCAGCTTCTCCGTCCCCCAAAACTAAAACATTCTCAACCTTTTTAATTGTGTATCCTTTTGAAAATAAGATTTCCGCCACCCTTCTTTTTTCAATGGAACTTACAATATAATCTATCCAATATAATTGGTTTTCTCTGAATGAGGTAGCTTCCTGTAATTCCTCAAAAGAGGCATTTTTTATGATATGTTCAATATCCATATTGTCCATATGTCACACCGCCTTATTGTGGTTAATAATTTAAAAAATAGAAATGTATAAGTATATCCATGTGATAAAACTATTGCTTCATAAATTGAGACGCTTGCTTTATGTTGAGTATGATAACTTTCAAAGCATAACTAAGCCTTGAACAACAGTTTATCATCTGACACACAGAGGATTCATGGTAAGTTATCTTCTATAATATTCGTTTTAAAAATCATTTCCTTTTTATCAATTTATGCCAAATAAGATATTAGTTTATTCATTTATCCCATAAATAGTTATTTTGTAGTCATAATTGGTTGATATATAGCCATGAACTTCTATTCAAAATTTAATAAGAGGTTATAATTATAGAATGAGCAAATGTAATAAAATATTTTATCTAACTAAACGGGGGAGAAAGTTATGATTAACGATGATGTGCATACTTTAGGAATGTTTGCCGATAAAGCTTTCGATGAGGGAGATATAGACACTTTACACAAAATAGCGGAGGATTGTTTAAACCGAGTTGAAACAGGAAAGTATAATCGCCTTGAGAAAGGAATTTTAGCTTACCATGGGGCTACTTCCTACAGTAACTATATCCACCTAAAGTATAAAGGTTTATTAATTTATTCTGAGAAGAGTAATAACGAAGAAGACTTTGAAATGTGTTTATTATTGTTTCGATTATCTATAGAAAATTTAACTTCATATCAGGAAAGAGACGAAATAAAAGAAGATTCAGAGGAATCTTATCACCTTGGAAATTATTTATTAATGGCATATACTAACTATGCAAACGTATTGAATACATGCGGTAGGATTATTAAGGCACTATCATATTTAAAAATTGGAGTTGGTAGTGGTTTTCCAATGGCTATAGGAAACTTTGCTGGATTTTTAATGGATTATGCTTCGCTCGACTATGATAATGGTCATCGTTCAGTTCTTGCTAATGAATCCTATCAATTATTAAAAGAAGTATTGGAATTCAATGATATAGAAGAGTATGCAACTGAGCATTATAAAAGTTTAAAAGCTAGTTTAAAACAATGGTATCCAATAGAATATCTAGAGAAACCTTACGAATTTGAAGAATACTCATTAGGGGATTCCGATGATGAAATCAATTACCGAAAATGGTGTATTAAAAATACATTGTTTCTGAATACTTTAAACGATGCCTTTCCTTATTCCATCTCTGCACATGATATCCTTCATCTGCCTAATATTATTACAAAAATCGATGAGGGACCAAGATTTCATGGTTTGTTTAATCAAATAAAACAAGAATATGTATCTGCTAGATTCATGATTTTTGATGCCATTTCATTTCAAGGGTCTCATTTTTCGGATAGAGATGTTCACCTTGTCAATACATTAGATTATCCGGTATATGGCATTTCAATTGAGAAATTGAAATATGCCTATAGAAGTTTATATTCATTATTTGACCGTATTTCCTTTTTTATAAATGATTATTTTGAAATTGGAATCAAGGAAAGAGATGTATCTTATCGAACAATCTGGCAGGACAAAGTTAGAAAAGGGAAAAACTCCTACAACTTAAAAGTCGATTTAAAGAATAGGATGACAGAAAAAGATACATTTAATCTCCCATTAATCGGTCTGTACTGGTTATGCAAAGATATTGGAAAGCAAAAGGTAGAACATCACTATATAGAACCAGCTATCGTACATATTTCGAAAATACGACATCATTTAGAGCATCGTTATTTAAAGGTTCATGACACTCTTTTGTATCCAATTACAGAGGAATTACGAGAAAATAAGGATGATCCGTTGGCCTATTCCATTACGGTTGATGAATTTAATGATGCTGCAATGAAACTACTTTCTTATGTACGTGAAGGAATTATATTATTGACTATGGGTGTACACGTAGAGGAACTTAGAAAGAAAAGTGCGTCAGATGGTTTAATTATGCCGATGCACATGGATCAATACGATGATGATTGGAAACAGCTAAATTGAATTTTAGATTGCCTTCTTTGAATAAATTATATATCTTTGGAAATAATAAAATATGTTAGTGCAACTTGTATTTCAGACATAAAAATAAGGAAGTATTTACTTCCTTATTTTTTGTCCTCTCTCGTTGATAGTTTGCCCACTTAAAATAATAAGATTTGCTGCATCTTTATAAGATTCCGTTCGATATTAGTCAGTACAAGAAGACGAGGTTTAAGGATAATGTGTATTTCATCTATTCCAAGCCATTTAGGAGTCTCGATTTGATATTCTTGTTCTTTGAATGCCACATGGCCTTAAAGACGTACAGTACTAAATTATTTTTGTGACCACAAATGCTCTTAGAAATTCCTTAAAGCATTAATATAATAGGTGATTGGAAAATAGTTTATGGAATCCTTTTGTAGACTTTGCTTAACTACTGCACCCTTTAGTAATTATTAGCCGGTTTACTTGAATAAGAAGTTGTAAAAAGGTTGCCTTAGCCTGCACAACAAGATAATTTCGATACATCTTTATCGAACGTAAGTGCAGCTAATTTTAGCCCTTCAGCCATTGTTAAATATGGTGATAGGGTTTCTGTTAAATCTTCTATCGTTAAGCCAAATTTAACAGCTAATGTCGCTGCATAGATGACATCTCCTGCATTCTCAGATACAATATGGACCCCTAATACTTTCAATGTTTTTGCATCTGCTACTAGTTTAAATACACCGGTGGTTTCACGGTTTACAATTGCTCTTGGAACAGCATCTAAGGGTAATACAGATGTCTTCACATCATACCCTTTCCCTTTTGCTTGTTCTTCTGTTAAACCAACCGTTGCAACCGATGGATTCGTAAACGTAACAGCAGGAACAATTGATAAATCTATATTTTTGTTTAACCCACCGATAGCATTATCAGTAGCAATTCCACCTTCATAGCCTGCTACATATACAAATTGCGGTCCTAACGTCACATCTCCTGCTGCATAAATCTTTTGATTACTTGTTTGACCAAAATCATTGATCAGGATTTCATTATTTTTTCCAATTTCAACATCTGCAGCACTTAAATTTAAAGAATCCGTATTTGGTTTTCTTCCAGTAGCAACAAGTAACTGATCTGATTCAATGACTTTTTTACTGCCATCCACTGTTACGTAAACCTTTTTTATCTCTCCACTTTGTTCAACACGCTCAAAAGTTGCCCCTTTGACAAGTTTTATTCCCTGTTCAATCAAGGCTTTTTCAACTGTCTCTGAAATCTCAGGATCATATTCTTTTAAAAGTCGCTCACTTCTTTGGATTAGTGTTATTTCTGAACCTAGATGATAAAATAGTTGTCCAAGCTCCATTCCAATGTATCCTGAACCAATCACCGTTAACCGTTTTGGTACTTTCTTTAATTCAAGTAGAGTTGTACTAGTTAAATAGTCCACTTCTTCAAGTCCTGAAATTCGTGGTAACGAGGGAGATGCACCTGTTGCAATTAAAAAGCGTTTTGCAGATAACTTTGCCCCATTGACCTCAATCGTACTAGCATCAACGAATTTTGCTTCACCTTCAATTAAATCAAAGCCATATTCATCAATTAAATCCACATATTTTTGATTCCGAAGTTCACTCACCAATTTATTCTTTTGCGTGATTAAACTAGCTAAATCCACTTCTCCAGCAGATGTTTGTAAACCTATAAACGGATTTTCTTTTGATAAATGATTGATTTCCCCTGCCCTAAGAAGAGTCTTTGATGGAACACAGCCAATATTCACACAGGTTCCCCCAACCGTTCCACACTCAATCATTCCAACTTTTGCACCATATTCAATAGCTTTAATTGCCGAAGAAAAAGCAGCAGCGCCAGAACCAATAATAAGAAGGTCATAGTTGTCCTCATTACTTAAAGCCACGTTTTCTTGAGATGATACTTCCTCAATTTCTCCAGTTTGATAATTTGCTTCATCAATCGCCTTTTTTGCACTTTCAACCTCAATATCATCGGGCAATTCAAATACGACTTCACCACGACGAAAACTAGACTCAATATTTTTAGCACCTATATTTCCAAGTGCTGATGCCACGTGTTTTTCACAACCCGTACAAGTCATTCCTTGAATGTTTACCTTAAATTTAATCATAATAAAGCTCCCTTCGTTAATCTCTCATGTTAATGTTTCTATTATTGGACACGAATGTAATTGCTTTTCATCTGGACATCGTTGTTTTAAGTCATCTAACATAGTTTCAATACGTTTTAAATCCTCTATTTGCTTTTGAACTTCCTCTTGTTTTTTAGAAACAAATTCGAACATATCTTGACAACGAACTTCATCTTTATCTACAACGCCAAGTAATTTATAAATCTCACTTAAAGAAAAACCAAGTTCCTGTATTCGCTTAATAAACCCAACACGCTTCACTTCATCATCTGAATACATCCGATAACCAGCTTCCGTTCGGTAAGGCTCTTGTAATAAATTTTTTCGTTCGTAATATCTAATAGTTTCTTTGTTAACTCCACATTTATTTGCGAACTCACTAATTCGATAAATCACCTTATTTCACCCCATAAAAATTATAAACCGTGTACCATAGTACACGGTCAAGTAAATATATTATCAAACTTTTCTATTTCTTGTTCAATTAATATGAGTCATTAGTTACAAGATAACATTTAAATTCTTCTATACAATAATTTGAATATCCCTCTTGGTTCGGACCATTTTAATTTTTTCACAACTTAACATTCCACCAAATAATCCAATTTAAACATTAATTGTTTTAAAGGCATTAAAATAGTAATTCCACTATATATTCTGAAGACCCTTTATTATATTTATCTACATTCTATAAATTTTATTGTTTCCCTTTATTAAAACTCTGATAATTCTTATTCCCACCAGAAAGATTAAATACATCCTTAAATCCCATATTTATTAACACATTTTGCGCAGCATTTCCAGTTACACCTTTGTTACAGTACGTTACGGTAGGGATATTAGGATCCAAATTCTTCGCTTCCTTACGCAACTTTGCTAGTGGCATATTTACTGCTCCATCCACTTTCGATACCTCATACTGCTTCGTTGCTCTTGTATCGATAATTTGTATTTGCTCACCGTTCTCGATTCGGTCCGTTAATTCTTGTGGGGTAATCAGTTTATTTTTCTTATCAATCGCATTTTGTAAAGCCATACCTGTATACATTACCGGATCTTTCGTTGTACTAAATGGTGGTGCATATGCTAAATCTAGATGGAACAAGTCTTTTGCTTTTGCTTTAAAGGAAATGGCTGTTACAAATACATCGATTCGCTTATCAACACCATCTTCACCTACGATTTGCACACCTAAAATTTGGCTTGTTTTCCTATCGGCAATTGCCTTAATTACTAATTCTTTACCACCCAGATATTCTGCTCTTGCTGGTTTAATATTGTGTAATACTTCAAGATCAAAACCTTCTGCCTTAGCCTCTTTTTCACTTAACCCGGTATAGCCTACCGCTAAGTCAAATACTCTTAAAATTCCTGTCCCTAAAATGCCCCGATGTTCCAAATCTCCACCAGTAATAACATCACCAGCGATACGTCCCATTTTATTAGCTGTAGAGCCTAACGGACGGTATATAGGTTTTCCAGTTATAACCGAAAAACTTTCTGCTACGTCCCCAACGGCATAAATATCAGGTAGATTCGTTTGCATCTTGGTATTAACTTTAATCGTTCCAGATGTGCCTAATTCCACGCCTAAATCTCTTGCTAGTTTCGTATTTGGTCTAACACCAGTGGCTAAAATGACCATATCGGAATCAATGACATTGCCACTTTTCGTTTCCACAGTATTCTCCGTAATCACAGTTGCTTCTTCGTTTAATAACAAGTTTACTCCGTTATCTCGGATATGCTCCTCTACACGGAAAGCCATATCTTTATCCAAATGTGGCATAATCTGATTACTGCGCTGAACAATCGTTACTTCTAATCCTTTATGAGTCAATTGTTCTGCCATTTCAAGACTGATGAAGCCAGCACCAATAATGGTGACCTTTTTCGGGTTATTTGAAACCATAAACGAGTTGATAGATGCTGTGTTTTGGATATTGCGGACATGAAAGACATGCTCCATCTCCACCCCTTTAATTGGTGGAGTAATTGGAGTCGCACCAGTTGCAAATACCAAGGTATCGTAACTGTCTTCTTTCGTCTCGCTTGTATCTAGATTTTTAACTGTAATTACTTTCTTATCTGGATCTATCTTTATCACTTCATGACGTGTTTGAATATCCACGTTGTAACGTTTTTTAAACCATGCAGCACTTCTAGGTGTTAGTGTCTCTAACTCGTCTACTTCCCCTCCTAAAAAGTAGGGGATTCCACAAATAGAATAGGAGATATCATAATCTGCATTATATAACGTAATTTCTGCGTTTCCGTCGTTTCTGCGTGCCTTTGCAGCAACAGATGTACCAGCTGCAACGGAACCAATAATAATTATCTTCATATGTTTATAATCCTCCAGATCTTATCTTGATGTCTATTCTTAGCAGCACTGATCCATTCCTAGTAACACAAATTGCGAACCGTTTGGTGTTTCATCGTCATCTAATGTTAATCCTTCTACTGTATCTTTAACATCTTTATCAATGGACACTTTAATTCCATCAATTTCTTCAACAATATCGTTTTCTTCAGGCGCATCTAAAGAAATTCCTAATTGCGGTCCACAACATCCTGCTCCCATCGAATAAAAGCGAATACCTTCTGCACCCTTTTCTTGAAAAATAACCTGTAATTTATTTTTAGCCTTTTCTGTGATATTCATTATAATTCCCCCTTATTTTTTAAAGTTGAACAAATTCCTTCAATTGGTCATAGCCTATTTTTACTTCCTTCATCCAAGGGATTAACGCACTATTATCAGCTAATTCTTCTTGTACTTTCTTAATCCATTGCCTTTCCGATGCTGCACGTGCTTTTAATACTTTATCTGTTGTTCCTGTTGCATATAAACTTCGATTGATGACCCACCATTTTGGAGTTATCTCTGCTCGCTTTAAGTCATCCTGCAAGCGTGTTGCCTCAAAAACAGGAGTTGCTTCTGGCAATGTAACAACGACTACCCCTGTCTCTTCTGGGTTACGCAGTCTTGGCAATAACTTTTTCACACTTTCTGGAATTTCACCAGTAGAACGGCTCATTTCCCTGTGATAAGCCTCCGATGAATCAAGTAAAAGCAACGTATGCCCGGTTGGTGCAGTATCGATAACAACAATTTCTTGTTCAGACCTTTCTACTACATCGGCAAAAGCACGGAACACCGCAATCTCTTCCGTACATGGAGACTCAAGGTCTTCCTGTAAGTAGGCAAGTTCGTCATCATTCAATTCACCAGCATTAGTGATTACTTCTTTTTTGTAGGCTTCCACTTCTACTTCTGGGTTAATACTGCTGATGGATAGATTCTCATTAACAGTACCGTTTTGGAACATATAATCCAGATGTGCTGCTGGGTCAGTTGTTGTTAAATGAACTTTATGCCCTTTTTCCGTCAATCCAACTGCAATTGCTGCAGCAACAGATGTTTTTCCAACTCCACCTTTACCCATTGTAAAAATAACACGAGTATTTTTAGATGAAAAATCATCAATTACATCCTTTAGTTCAGAAAGTGGTGCAAATTCAGTACCCTGATCGTCCTCCTTGAATTTAACTAAAGGAGCATCACTCACAATCTGACGAAGGCGATCAATACCAGTTAACGAATACGATACAAAAGGTAATGAGAAGGTTTGAATCTTTTTCGATTCCTCTGGTGTTTTCGTCAATGCTTCATGCTGCCCTTCGTAAAAAGCAGTAGATACCTCATCATTTTTTTCATAAGACTGCAATAACCCATTTATGATAAGCATTTGTTTTTGGATGCCAATGTCTCCAAGTTCTAATGATGCACGGTTCGCTTCAATCAGGGTGGATTCCTCTGGTCTGGCAACTAAAATTAGTGTTGTTTTGTCACCATCAGAAAGGGATTCAACTGCTTTTTGATACATAGCCTTCTTATCACCAAGGCCTGATAATGGTCCCAAACAAGAAGCCCCATGTGTTGCTTCCTCCAAATAACCAGACCATGCTGTCGGCAGAGATAATAAACGAAGCGTATGGCCCGTTGGAGCTGTATCAAATAAAACATGGTCGTATTCGCTAAATATCCCATCATCTGCTAATAAATGAGAGAATTCATCGAATGCAGCAATTTCTACGGTACACGCTCCAGAAAGCTGTTCTTCCATCTGATTGACTACCGATTCAGGAAGTTTATCTCTATATGGGCCAACTGTCTTTTCTCGATATGCTCTTGAAGCTTCTTCTGGATCAATATTACTGGCAAATAAGTTTTTCACACTTGGAATTTCAACAGGTTCACGAGATAACTCGATTTCAAATACGTCCTGCAAATTAGAAGCAGGATCCGTGCTGACAAGCAAAACCTTTTTTCCTTGATCAGCAAGTGCAACTGCTGTTGCACATGCTACAGATGTTTTTCCAACTCCACCTTTGCCAGTGAAAAATAGATAAGGTGTTTCAACATGCTGTTTCGGATTATAAAGTGTATACATTTTAAGATCTCCTTTAGTCGAGTTTTACGGAAACACGTACACGAGGTTTCTGAGTCAATTCCTTTGCACGTACTTCCAACCATTCCGCAAATTCTTCATTGGTTGGATATTCACCCACTTTAACTACTTCCCCATCTAAAAGTGTGACCGGAAGTGCATCTGCTCCTTTTTCTTGAAGAACCTGATTAACCGTTTCATTTTCAGCAAAAGCAGCAGGTTCATTAGCTAAATTAAATCGCTTAATGTCTACATCTTTCTGTCCCAGTGAATAAACGGCTGAAGCTACCCTTGTTAAATTTGGGTCAACACTTGGTCCGCAAACACCTGTTGAACAGCACATAGCTGGGTCAAAGATTTCTACTTTTTTCATACGTTATACCCTCCAATTATTTGTATATAACTATATACTTATATGTTAACAGATAGTTAAGCCTTGAGGATATTCTCATGGCTTAACTTCTTGATATTCTCCCGTTTCAGCAAAACGTTTGATTCGTTCACCAATTTCATCACGAACACGCTGAAATACTTTCCACACTTCCTCTTCTGTACCTTCTGCTTTAGCTGGATCATCAAAGCCCCAATGTTCTCTTTTTACATGCGGTGGCGTCATTGGGCAACGATCTTTTGCATCACCACATAAGGTTACTGCAATTGTTGCGTTGTCTAAAAATTCTTTGTCAATGGTTTCCGATTTTTGGTCAGAAATATCAATTCCAACTTCCTTCATTGCTTTAACAGCATTTGGGTTTAGTCCATGTGCTTCAATACCTGCACTTCTTACTTCCCACTCATCTCCAAGATACTTTTTTGCCCAGCCTTCTGCCATTTGACTTCGACATGAATTTCCTGTGCATAAGAAATAAATAGTTTTTTTAGCCATATAAATACTCCTTTATCAAAATATAGTTAATGTTAAATATAGACCTAGTAACGTGATAAATAGGATTGGTATTGTTAAAATAATACCCGTCTTGAAATATGTTCCCCAAGAAATCTTAATTCCTTTTTGTGAAAGAACATGAAGCCATACTAATGTTGCCAAAGAACCAATTGGTGTGATTTTTGGACCTAAGTCTGATCCAACAACGTTTGCATAAACAAGTGCTTCTCTTAATACGCCAGTAGTATTTGTTTCCGCAATTGCTAGGGCGTCAATCATTACTGTTGGCATATTATTCATAATGGATGATAGAAAAGCAGCAATGAACCCCATTCCAACAGTAGCAATAAATAAGCCTTCTTCGGCAACCGTTTGAATGACACTTGCTAGAGCAGTGGTGAGTCCCGCATTTCCTAATCCATATACTACGACATACATTCCGATGGAAAAGAACACAATATCCCACGGCGCACCCTTAATAGCTTTTTTTGTATTTACTGCAGAACTTTGTCTACCCATAATTATGAAGAAGATAGCAATGGTTCCTGCAATAACGGAAACAGGTATATTGATAAATTCGCTGGTAAAGTATCCAATTACTAATAAGCCAAGGACATACCAAGATAGACGAAACATTTTATGATCTTTAATAGCATTTCTAGGTTCGGTTAATTTAGAAACATCATACGACCTTGGAATACTTTTTCTAAAATAAATCAGTAACACGGAAATGGTTGCAACTAATGAAAATAAATTTGGAATAATCATTCGTGAAGCATATTCAACAAATCCGATACCAAAGAAGTCTGCAGACACAATATTTACTAAGTTACTTACAATGAATGGCAATGATGTTGTATCAGCGATAAACCCACTTGCCATAATAAACGGAAAAATCATTTTTTCTTTAAAATTTAAATTACGTACCATAGCAAGTACGATTGGTGTAAGAATTAACGCTGCACCATCATTCGCAAACAAGGCAGCAACAATCGCACCTAATATACTGATATAGACAAACATTTTTATTCCATTACCCTTTGCAAAACGGGCCATATGTAAGGCAGCCCATTCGAAAAATCCAATTTCATCCAAAATTAAAGAAATAAGAATGATTGCTACGAATGCCAATGTGGCGTTCCAAACGATTTGTGTTACTTCGATTACATCACTAAACCCTACGACTCCTACAATTAGAGCTATAACTGCTCCTCCCATTGCAGACCAACCAATATTTAAACCTTTTGGTTGCCAAATGACTAGGACGAGGGTTGCTACAAATATGAGTATTGCGAGTATAAGCGTTGATGACAATGTTTTTACCTCCAATTAACAACAAGTAATTCGTGTACCCTTTTCTTCCAACTCTTTTAGTTTATCTTCTTGACTTGGCAATTGATCCAGAATCGGTTTGATGAATGAATAATACTCATTATTTTTATTTACCGAGTAGAAAATCCATTGTCCTTTCCTTTCTTCCACTACCAGTCCTAAATCTTTAAGCTTACGCAAGTGTTGACTAACAGCTGGCTGACTGAACTGAAATATTTCTACAAATTCACATACACAACAAGCGTGATTATCCATTAATTTCATCATCGTTAGACGTGTCTTGTCACCAAGCAGTTTTAAAATGTTCGCAGCTTTGTCTATTTCAAAAGATTTTTGCAGCATCTATATCCCTCCTTATTATTATTTATTATGAAAATAGTATATAACTATTTGCTTATATGTTCAATGGATTAACCTACAGAAACATGAAATTTTAAGAAATCATTTTATTTTATTCCCTACTACTACTATTCTTTAGGTTAGAATCCTTATATGCATGTATTAATTATTGGATTTTTAACTTCATATTTAATTTGATGCGTTTTCTAACTTTTCCCCACCGTTCCTGTAATCCAGCAGGCTTTTCTAAAATCCTAGTGTTGAAAACAAAGCCAATTTTATAGTCCTTTTCGAACAACTCTCATGCGGAACATCGTGTTAAAAGGGAGTTATGGGGAATTCAGCAAATAAATTTGATTAAAAAGGTTGCAATTTAATTTTATGGATAATATACTGTTGATAAATCAAAAAAAATTGATGTATTAGTTGGAGGTGAAATAATGGAATTAATTAAAAAAGTAAATGAATTAGGCGAAGATGAGGCACTTGATTTTTATGAAAATATGTTTAATGCTTTAGCTGATAAAATAAGATTAAAAATTATAAATGAAATTAGTAAAAGTCCAAATAAATCTTTGTGTGTCTGTGATTTAGAAGAAAAATTAGAGTTAAAGCAATCAAAACTATCTTATCACTTAAAGAAATTAGTAAAAGCCAATATACTTATACCCGAAAAACATGGTACATGGAACTATTATAAAATTAATGAAGAACAAATACAGGTTGTCTTATCTGAAGATACTTGTTGTAAAATTTTCTAACAGGTATCTTAGTTATTTATTATATAAATAAACTTTTTTTGATTTATATATCAAAAAAAGTTTATTTAAAGGTGAAGGAGTTATACTTATGACAGATTCAATTTTAGAATTTATAAAAACCTTTTTCATGCTATTTTTTGAATTGCTTGCCTTATTTATTGTAGTGAGTTTTATTGTGAGTTTAATTCAACAAGTAGTATCAGAGGTAAAAATTAAAAAATTTTTAAGTCGTCCAAACAAAGCTGTTAATTATTTACTTGGTACATTATTTGGTGCAATTACACCATTTTGCTCCTGTTCAACAATACCTGTGCTAGCAGGATTATTAAATGCCAAAGTACCATTTGGACCTTCAATGAGTTTTTTAATTGCTTCACCATTAATGAATCCGCTTATTATTTTCATGCTTTGGGTACTTTTAGGTTGGAAAATTGCACTATTATATTTTATCGTGCTAGGTGTTTTTAGTATTTTAGTAGGGTTTGTATTCTCGAAACTTAATTTAGTAGGGACGTATAAAGGTGTAACTGTTAAAGGTGATGGCTTTTTCAGTAATAAACAAGGGTCCAGAGTTAAGCAAGCTTTAAATGATGCATGGGCATTTCTTTATCCAATGCTTCCTTACTTATTCATAGGGGTCTTTATTGGTGCATTTATTTATGGATTTGTTCCGGCAGAGTTTATTACAAAATATGCAAGTGGTGACGGCATTTTCTCTGTAATGATTGCTTCGGTCATTGGTATTCCAATGTATATTAGACCTGAAACAATGTTACCTATTGCAGAAGCACTTGTTTCAAAAGGTATGTCAATGGGTACTGTAATTGCTTTAGTTATTGGTGGTGCAGGTGCAAGTATTCCAGAAGTAGTTATGTTGTCTAAACTATTTAAGAAGAAATTTTTAGTTGCATTTATTTCAGCTATTTTAATTGTGGCTATAAGTACAGGTCTTATTGTTAATTTAATTCTTTAGGTTTAAAGAGAAAATAGTTGTTGCGCTTGCATCATCAAATTATCCTTTTAAGGAGGTGATATTCATGGCAGAAAAAAAGTCTGGTCTTAAAAAGTTGTTCTCTAAACCCAATCAAGCTTGCTGCAGCGTTGAAATTGAAGAAGTCAAACCGACTGAAAACAACAGCTGTTGCGGATCCTCAAAGGAGAACACTAATAAGCAACGGAAAGAGGCTTAATAAGGAAGGTCAAAACTCGCAATTATTGCAAAAGGGCTTCGTTTAGAGGCCTTTTTGCTTTAATTACTCATAGAAAAGGATGATACCAATGATTGTCAATCATGCAAGTACATTGAGTAAAGAATACTTTAAATCGTAAATTCAACTTATTATAATACCAAACTGAATCAATATTGGAATCAGCCTGAATTTAATATTGAAATTTATTTAAAATAAGCGTTTGATCTATGATTAAAAAGCTATTGAATTCGTATTGAATAATGCCCTCTGTTTTCTCTATACTCTTACCTCCAATGTACAACTATTTAGCAGTAGATAAGAACTTTTTAACATGGAAGCCAACTCTTATAACTGTGGCTCTTAAATAAAGTTTGATTAAAAATATCCCAAACTCACTTTTTATGGTAATTCAAAGAACCAGTTTTGAAAAAAAGATTGATCAAAACTGGTTATCTCTTTGTGAGATGTTATACAACTTTTATAAAAAAGTGTGATCATTTTTCACTGCTAATCTTCCACAATCGCGCCGATTGTGGAATGGAAAGAATGCAATAGAAATGTAATTATACTATACTTACTAGTAATTGGATTATATAGTTTTAAGAAGGATTGAATTTTTATGGGGATATTAGATAAACTACAAACCTTTATTATATTATTTGCTGTTGGTTTAGGTCTCATATTAGGACAGGTAAACGTAATTGAACAATATGCGGAAAATCTCATTACACCCTTTCTATTGTTAATGCTATACGGATTGTTTTTAACTATTCCATTACAACAATTAAATAGGGCTTTTTCAAATATTAAATTTCTAGGGTCCAGCACGATCATTAATTTTATCTGGACACCAACAATAGCTTGGGGTTTAGGTTCCGTTTTCTTATATGATTATCCTGCTTTATGGATTGGTTTTATCATGCTTATGGTGACACCTTGTACAGATTGGTATCTAGCGTTTACTGGTATAGCAAAAGGAAATGTGTCCCTTTCAACATCTGTTTTGCCGATTAATTTAATTTTGCAAGTCGTACTTTTGCCAGTATATTTGTTAATATTTGCTGGAACTATTGAATCGATACCCATGTCCACGCTTATAGAAAGTATAGTAATTGTATTAGTTATTCCATTTATACTTGCTCATCTTACACGATTCTTATTAAGAAAAAAATCTAATTTAAACAACAAGATTATTCTTTTTTTCGGCAATGCCCAAATTTTCTTTTTATCATTAGCTATTATGGCAATGTTTGCTTCCCAAGGTTCTTACTTACTTGAAAACCTAGAAGTCATTTACATTTTAATTATTCCAGTTTTATCATTCTTTGTTATTAACTATGTAGTAGGACGCTTTGTTGGAAGGTTTTTAAAGTTTTCCTATGAAGATACAGTTAGCTTAAATATGACAATTATTGCTAGGAATTCACCAGTGTCTTTGGCTATAGCTGTGACAGCATTCCCTGATCAACCTCTTATTGCTTTGGCTTTAGTTATTGGGCCGTTAATTGAATTACCTGTACTTGCCATAGTTTCGCAAGCTTTACTTTTCACAAGGAAAAAAAGTAAAAATAAAGACTATCCTATATAATCTAGGATAATCCTCCTTATTTTATTTAACAATCAGGCCGTTTGTTAGATTGTTCCAATCGGATAGATCAATGTAATTGTATCAAACCCTTTTATAAATTATCAAACTTTATTTCAAAGCCACAGTAACAGTGGATACCGACTTTTCACTAAAGGAAAAGGCATTTAGGTGAGGACACAAAAGGAATCGGAAATCGTAACAGATACGATACCGATTCCTTCTATGAAGACTAAATAAATAGATCACTTCTCACCATTTATTAATTAGAGAGTTTCCAACATTAATGTTTGCGAACAGCGCCAGATGGTTTAATTATACCGATGCACAAGGATCACAACATTGAAAATTACCAATAAATATTTTTCGTGTCCATAATGAATTGAACCACAATAATAAGTGCAAAGTTATTTACAATTTCACTTTGAAAATTAATTGTCGATATAAATGATGAATTCGTAATATATATTAGCTATGAAAGTTGAAGAATCAAGCATAAAATTTCCTAAAAAAAAATAAAGCATAAAGCTTCCAAACGGAAATTATATGCTTTACGTCACATAGACAAAATAAAAACCACCATATTATGTATGGTGGAGACGGTGGGACGTGCTGTTCCATGCTTTCGTCATGGCACTGACTATATCTTGAACCTGATGTCGAAACAGGTCCTTCGGCGTCTTATGCAAAATCTAGATTTACCTTTTACAAGGTAGAATTTTGCATCCTAGTACTACCAAGATGGCAGCCTATAAGTCGATACACGGCAGTTGGATCGCTCCACACACCGCTCGGTATTGCCTTATCACTATTAAAGTGACTTAGGTTTCACCGATTAAGCCGAATTTTCACTTATGTGTTACCACATAAGGCGACTACGTTACTAATCGAACCCACGTCCAGAGATATCGGCACCCAAGCGTCTACGAGTGTAGTTGGTATATTATCATTCGCTCACTCATCGGCCTACCAACAGGCTTCTTAAGGAACTAGTCTGATTAATCTCTTCGTTCACCCTCAGACGGCTGGATAAACGCGTATCCCGCTGAATTTGAGACCCTTCATCTAGCACACGGGAGATGATAGGAAGGATCCTTTAGCTAGCTTACGCTGCTAAAGCGAAATTGTTTTCTTTGCCAGTTATATTTAGGCGAGTTGGCCTTTTAACGAGTTACCTCTCGACTCGCAACCTAAGCTCGACCTACCCCTGTCGAATCCGAAACGTCCCCATATAAGAGAAACGAATCGAAAGAGATAGACGCTCAAGAAGTTCTATCTATTCAATTGTCGTCGCCTTGTTTAGCGACAAGATAAGTATATCACATTCGAGTGTTATTTTCAAAATCCAGTTTTTGGAATGAGATTTTATCCTCGATCCTTCATCGCGCGTTCAATATCACGTTTGGCTTGCTTCTGTTTGAGATCCTCACGCTTATCATATTTCTTTTTCCCTCTTGCTAGACCAATTAAAACTTTGGCAAAACCATTTTTAATATAAATTTTCAAAGGAATCAAAGAATATCCTTGCTGCTGAGTTTCTCCAATTAATTGATTGATTTGTTTTTTATGCAACAGTGCCTTACGTGTTCGAAGAGGGTCATGGTTAAAACGATTACCTTGCTCGTAAGGTGAAATGTGCATATTATGAATGAACACTTCACCTTTATGGACGCGAGCAAATGCGTCTTTGAGATTTACTCGTCCTGCACGAATGGATTTAATTTCTGTACCTTTTAGAACAAGCCCAGCTTCGTAAGTTTCTTCAATAAAATAATCATGTCTGGCTTTTCGATTCTGTGCTATAACGTTATCATCGGTTTTCTTGGCCATCACTTGTTCCTCCTCTATTCCGTACCCACTATTGTAACAAAAATATTGATTACTTTCCAATTTTTATTTTTATACTTTTTCTTGGACTTTTTTGTTTCCTATGTGAGAAAATATTTTTGAGACTAAGAAGAGCGAGGGAAAGTCAATGGATATAAAAACTCTACATGTAAGAAAATTAAGCTTAGAGGATCTTCCCCAATTGCAAGCAATGGATACCGGGATTGAAGATGATTATGTTATCTATATTTTTGAAAACTTGGTGACCGAAAAATCTCATTCTGTTTATGGCTTGTTTGACCATGAAAAAATGGTTGCTATAGCTGGGTATACAGTTTTCGCTACACATTTTGCTGTTTTGGGACGTTTACGAAGCGATCGTAGATATAGAGGAAACGGCCACGCAACAGAATTATTAAAATGGATCATGGATGAGCTAAATGGGATGGATGATATCCATTGGATTGGGGCTGCTACTAACGAGCCTAACCTTCCTGCTCGACGAGTACTAGATAAGCTTGGGCTATCTGCTGATGCAATTTATCATTCGTTAGTATTAAAATCCCCTGATGTTTTTGGTTCCGTAGCCGATGGGCCAGTTTGGGATCCTGTTACGGATATTTCTGAGAAAAGAAAAATATTATTGGCTCATCAGAATAATGCACTCGGTATGTTTCCTTATGAATGTTATTACCCACTTCCTTTTGTTGAGGAGCTTTTTGCAGATGAATATTTAGATTCACTGGCTATTTTTATAAACCCTGATGGGGACCGTTTCGTTGCTTTAAAGGCTGATTCAAAAGGGGATTGGTATGCCCATGTCAAATATTTTTGGGATGACCATTTCGAGCAACCAGGTTTTTGGAAAACCGTATTTGAATATACTCGTCAGCATCGGAATAGTATGGGGATTTGGATTGATTTCTCTCCTCAAGGCTTTAGAAATATCCCTAATCTTGAGGCATTTGATATCCAGGAGCCTTGGATGATGTATGGCGTTTGGAAGAAGAGATAAACAGGCCTTGTGGGGTCTGTTTTTTTAACGGTGGACATCGGGCTATTTACCGATGTTTGTCTTGTTTATTGTGAAATTTGTAAATAAGGCTCGCTATTTACCGATTTTGCTTTGCTCTTTTCAAATATGGGGAAATAGAGACTGTCTATTTACCGATTTCATTCTCCTCTTCTCAAATATAGGGAAATAGAAGCTTCCTATTAACCGATTTTGCTTTGCTTTTTTCAAATTTAAGTAAATAGAAGCTTTCTATTTACCAATTTTCCCTTCCATCCTTCAAAAATGCGTCAATAGAAGCTCGCTATTCACTCGTTTTCCCTAACATCAAGCAAATTCGCGTGAATAGAACCTTTCTATACA
>JAWJLM010000025.1 GCA_040191315.1 Bacillaceae bacterium S4-13-56
CGGATAATCAACTAATGATTATCCTCCTACTCGATTACATAATTCTTAAGAGGAGGGATATGGTGACGAATGAAACTTATATGAGCCTTGCACTAACCATGGCAAAAGAAACCCTTGGCCAAACATCCCCCAACCCTGTTGTTGGATGTGTTGTTGTCCGTGATGGGGAAATCGTCGGAATGGGTGCTCATTTGAAAGCTGGGGAAGGGCATGCTGAGGTACAAGCTATTCGTATGGCAGGAGAAAAGACTGAAGGTTCAACCGTTTATGTTACATTGGAGCCTTGTAGTCATTATGGAAAAACACCTCCATGCGCTGAATTATTAATCCATTCAAGGGTTTCTAAAGTTGTGGTTGCGACCACTGATCCCAATCCTACAGTTGCTGGTCGTGGTATTCAGATGTTAAGGGATGCAGGAATTGAAGTAGAGGTAGGTTGTTTAGAAGAAGAAGCTAAAGAATTAAATCGATTCTTCTTCCATTACATGACTAAAAAAACTCCCTATGTCACGATAAAGACTGCCATGAGTTTTGACGGAAAAATTGCTACTCATACAGGGGAAAGCAAATGGATAACGAGTGAGGAATCAAGAAGAGATGTCCATATAGAACGTCACAAACACGATGCCATTTTAGTCGGGGTAAATACCGTAAATAAAGATAATCCTAGTCTCACAACTCGATTACCTGCAGGAGGGAAAAATCCTATTCGGGTGGTGTTGGATACCAATCTTCGGATTTCTCCAAATTCGAGTATGCTCCATGATGGAAAATCGCCACTATGGATTATTACTGGTAAAACAGCTTATCAAAATAGGGATTCATTAAGGGCGGGGAACCATGTTGAAATTTTATCGGTGGGAAATGATGAAATCTCTATTTATGAAGTCATTCAAATACTAGGGGAAAGAAAGGTTACTTCTCTTTATGTGGAAGGCGGGGGAACAATTAATGATTCTTTTATTAGATCGGGCTTATTTGAGGAGATTCATACTTATATAGCGCCTAAGCTTATAGGTGGTAAAAGTGCACCAACTCCTATTGGGGGGATTGGGTTTAACAGTTTAGCTGATGCACCATTGTTAGAGATCATATCTCATGAAATGGTAGGATCTGATTTTAAATTGGTTGCTCGTAAAAAGGAGGAATAGTATTTGTTTACAGGAATTGTTGAGGAAATGGGAATTGTCCAAGGGATACAGAAAAAGCAGGAGGCCTTAGAGTTAATCATTCAAGGAAAGAAAGTTCTGGAAGATGCTGACTTAGGAGATAGCATTGCCGTGAATGGTGTCTGTTTGACTGTTACTAAAATCCATCAATCTTCTCTCTCTTTTGATGTTATGCCGGAAACCTTTCGAGCAACAAATCTCCATGAATTAGGGTCCAATTCCCCAGTCAATTTAGAACGATCTATGGGAGCAAATGGTAGGTTCGGTGGGCACTTTGTTACTGGACATGTCGATGGAATTGGAACTATTTTGGATAAACGAGCTGAACAGAATGCGATCTACTATGACATCGCCGTACCTAGTGATATTTTGCCTTATATCATGTTCAAAGGTTCTATTGCCATTGATGGCACTAGTTTAACAGTCTTTGGAGTTAATGATGAAAAAATAACGATCTCTTTAATTCCGCATACTGTTTCATATACCGTTTTAGGCAAAAAAGGGAAAGGGGATCATGTAAATCTAGAAGGCGATATGTTGGGGAAATATGTTTCTCACTTCATAGGAAATGGAAAAGGGAAAGAGAAAAACAAAGACATTTCTCTGGACTTTTTACAGGAGCACGGTTTTTAAAAAGGAGGGAAAAAGATGTTTAATACTATTAAAGAAGCTATTGAAGATTTGAAAGCCGGTAAAATTGTTATCGTTTGTGATGATGAGGATCGTGAAAATGAAGGTGATTTCCTTGTCCTTGGGGAAAAAGCCACTCCAGAAACCATTAATTTTATGATTACTCACGGAAAAGGATTAGTTTGCATTCCGTTAATTCAAGAACGTGCCGAACGTTTACAGCTTTTTCCTATGGT
Source organism: Bacillaceae bacterium S4-13-56 (assembly GCA_040191315.1). Taxonomy (NCBI): domain Bacteria; kingdom Bacillati; phylum Bacillota; class Bacilli; order Caryophanales; family Bacillaceae; species Bacillaceae bacterium S4-13-56. The sequence goes on from JAWJLM010000025.1 coordinate 2,036, forward strand.
GGACCATAATACAGATTCACATTCAACTGCTTTTACGGTAAGCATTGACCATAAAAATACAACAACAGGTATATCAGCTGCTGAAAGATCTAAAACAGTTTTAGAGTTACTTAATCCAAAAGCTACCCCAAATGACTTTAAACGTCCGGGCCATATTTTTCCTCTTGTTGCCAAACCAGGTGGAGTCCTTCGTCGTGCTGGGCATACAGAGGCAGCAGTTGATCTAGCCAAATTATGCGGTGCGGAGCCTGTTGGTGTGATTTGCGAGATTATAAAGGAAGACGGAACGATGGCTCGAGTTCCCGATCTAAAAAAAATAGCTGATGAATTTGAGTTAAAAATGATTACCATTGCAGACTTGATTAAGTATCGAAATCAAGAAGATAAACTTGTGAATAGAGAAGTGGAAATTAAGCTTCCGACTGCTTATGGGAACTTTAAAGCCATAGCCTATACAAATGAAGTAGATAATAAAGAACATGTGGCTTTGGTCAAAGGAGACCTTAAACCTGGAGAACCAACCCTTGTGCGCGTTCATTCTGAATGTTTAACCGGAGATGTTTTTGGTTCACATCGATGTGACTGTGGACCGCAGCTACATGCTGCTTTGGAGCAAATTGAGAAAAATGGAAACGGCATCGTTCTCTATATGAGACAAGAGGGTCGAGGAATTGGACTAATCAATAAAATGCATGCTTATAAACTACAGGAACAAGGCTATGACACAGTGGAGGCAAATGAACAGCTAGGATTTGCACCAGACCTTAGAGATTATGGAATTGGGGCACAAATCTTAAAAGATCTTGGAGTAACTCGATTGCGATTACTAACGAATAACCCTCGGAAAATTTCGGGTCTAAGTGGATATGGATTAGAAGTCGTGGAACGTATCCCGCTTGAAACAGGGAAACATAAGGAAAATGAACGATATTTAAAAATTAAACGTGAAAAAATGGGGCATTTATTTGACTCATAAGGAGGAAGAAAAAAATGGGTAGAATTTATGAAGGACATTTAGTAGGTACAGGTTTAAAAGTAGGGATTGTTATTGGAAGATTTAATGAGTTTATCACAAGCAAGCTATACGGGGGGGCAATGGATGCGTTAAAACGCCATGGAGTGGATGAAAACAATGTGGATGTTGCATGGGTCCCTGGAGCATTTGAACTTCCACTCATTGCTAAAAAGATGGCGGAATCAAAAAAATATGATGCGGTAATTGCGTTAGGAACGGTCATTCGAGGATCCACTCCTCATTTTGATTATGTATGTAATGAAGCTGCAAAGGGAATTGCCCAAGTAGGTTTACAAAGCGGGGTTCCAACTATCTTTGGAGTCTTGACAACAGAAACGATTGAGCAAGCCATTGAAAGAGCTGGAACAAAGGCTGGGAATAAAGGCTGGGAAGCTGCAGTTTCTGCCATTGAAATGGCAAATCTCACACGACAATTTAATGATTAAGTAGAATTTAGGCCTTTTCTCTTAGGGAAAAGGTCTTTTAATAGTATCAATTTTTAAATGCGGTTCCCCATTTTGAAGTATAAAATCTTTCTAGCTTCAGCGAAAAGGCTCCATCGAGCAATCTTCGTAGTTTTTGTTCCGAGTAATCGCAGGGAGGAAAGCCACTTCGCAGAAACAAGTGCGTTTCTTTAACGGATAAGCCAAGTTGAGTTAGGGTCATGATGGCTGCGCAAAAGAATAGAGATTTGAACATAAAACTTATGTAGTGAGCGTAAATGTAGAGAAGTGAGCATGCCCGTTAAAAAACCACGCCTAAAACTTTAATTTCTGAGCATACCTTCCTTTATTTCAACGCGTAAGAAGATAAAGTTGATCCTAAACCACACTATATGAGCTTAAAGCATATTATTTGAGCATTAAAGCCACCCAATCATTTGTTCAATAGGGGGTTGTGTTGGTGAGAACCGTCCCTATCAACAAAAAAATAGGAATAATCCAACTAATTTCTCTCATACTACAAGAGTGGCTATTCTAAGTGATACTGTCTAAATTCTTTTGGGGTGATGCCCATATATTCTTTAAATTGTGCTGTGTAGTAGCTTTGGTTACAAAATTGAAAAAGGGTTGCAATTTCTGAAATAGAAGAGGTGGTATGTAATAAAAAATTTCGAGATTCTTCAACTCTTCTTTTATTAATAAACTGAACAACACTTAATCCTACTTCTTTTTTAAAAAGATGGGATAAGTAACTGGGACTTACATAACAATTAGATGCAATCATAGGGAGCGAAAGCTTCTGTAAGATATGTTGATTTATAAACGTAATAGCATGGTTCACAATAGTAGGATAGGGCAGTTTTTCTTCATCATGGAGTGTTTGAATAAAATGGGTAAGCATGATGTATTCTAAGTTTGATAACTCCCTGGCATCCTCTAGTCTCTCTATCTCTAAAATATAGGCATCACTTAGATTAAAGGCTGTTTCTGGTTCAACGCCCCCTTCAATGATCGCTCGAGTAAACAGGGTGCAAGAACAAACGAGTGAATTTTTTAAAGAGCGGGTTGTGTTATGGGCTAAGGAAGGACGTTGATCCTTATTAATACTACTTAAAATTTTTATTGCTCCCTCCCTATCACCTAAAGTGATGGATTGAATGAGCTTTTTTTCGAGTAGATAGGAGGGGTGTAAGTATTCATTTTGCTGATTTTTCATTCGGATCATAAGAAATTGATCTGTCATTTTTTTAAGAGTAGGGTCAGTCATTTTATCACCTGCTTGCATAAAATTTTGTCAAAAATCTAAAGATTTTAGTATCATTGTAAGCGATTACTCAATAAAATCAAAGACGTAATCCAAAAAAAATAAAAAAAATTTAGGAGGTCAATTTTATGAAAAAATGGCTTTTGAGTTTGATTGTATTGTCATTTACTGCACTATTAATTGCAGGATGTAACGGCAATGACGAAGAGAATAATGCTGCCAACAACACGAATGATACAACGAACAATACAGAGAATGATGGAGAAGGAAACAACGCAGGTGATACGGAAGAAAAGACAAAGATTGTTTTTGCTGCTCAGAACGATAATACTCCAGCAACTCAAGCAGCAATCGATGCTTTTAATGAGAGTCAAGACAAGTACGAGGTTACTTGGACTGAGATGACCAATGACTCTGCACAAATGCACGACCAACTATTAACGTCTCTATCTGCTGGATCTGATGAATACGACGTTCTTTCTTTAGATGTTGTATGGGCTGGTGAATTTGCAGGTGGCGGATACTTAGAGCCGATTGACATGATGATGGAGGATTCTGACTATAGCATTGAAGATTTTAACTCTGGTTCCATGACTTCTGGTAACTATAAAGGGATTCAATATACCCTACCTTTCTTCCCTGACTTAGGTTTACTATATTATCGCAGTGATATAGTAAGTGAAGAAGATGCAGCTACATTAGAATCTGGTGATTATACCTACGAAGACTTGGCTGCAATGTCAGGAAAATATAATGGTGAACAAGGAACTCAATACGGAATTGTTTATCAATCTAAGCAATATGAAGGTTTAACAGTAAACTTGGCTGAGTTTACTGGCCAGTTTGAAAATGTAGAAGGTGGATTGCAAACAATGTATGACTTTACAACAGCAGATTGGACACCACAAGATATTCTTAACTATGACGAAGGTGCAACACACACTGCTTTTGAAAATGGAAATGCTGTTTTCCAACGCAATTGGCCATATGCTTATGGACGTGTAATGAACCCTGAAGAAAGCGAATCTCAAGTAACTGCTGAACAAGTTGGTGTTGCTCCACTTCCAAATGGCGGAGCTGTTGGTGGATGGTTACTTGGTATCAACAATAATTCTGCTAATGTAGAAGGAGCTTGGGAATTCATTAAATTCTTAGCTGGACCTGAAGGTCAAAAGATTATGTCTACAGAAGGTGGATATTTACCTGGATATAATGCACTTCTTGACGACGAAGAAGTTCTTGCATCCAATGATCTATTAAGCTTTGAAGGCTTCCAAAACGCTCTTCAAAGCACAATTGCTCGTCCGGTTACAGCTGAATACTCAGAGGTATCTGATGATATTCAAGTAGCTGCACATAAATACCTAAGCTCTGGTGAAGGTTTAGACGAAGCTGTTCAAGTTATTGAAGACGCATTAGCTACAGAGTAAAACGGGTAAGGGGGGCTCTAGCGATAGGGCCCTTTTTTTGACAGATAGGAAAGTATAAAACTTGTCTAGCTCCAGCGCCCTATCGACTAGAGACGTTTCCCTCCTCTCCATCGATAAGTCAACATCGATGAAGGAGGTTCGGTTAAAAACGCGACATCCAATTACTCGACCCACCGAAAACATTTGTCGCAACACCGAACTGACTCGCAGGATGCGAGCCCTCGTGAACCGTGTTTCCTTTATCTCAGAGGATCGTAGGCTAAAACCGCCACAAGCCTACGTGACCCACATCCTGTGGGCCTCACCGCCTTACGTCGATGTTCGAGGGCGCTTGCGCTTTTCTTACAAGATACAAAAGTATAAACCTTTCCTATCTGCATAAATTAAGGCATCTACTATAAAAGGTTGGTTTCTAAATACTATCAAAATTTATAACCTTAGTCGGTCGATAGTATTAGAAAAACTTAGAATATAAGGGTTTCTAAAACGCATTCAAGAATCCTTGTAACGATAAGCTGAGTTTTTCTAATAACTAATCTGTTCCGTTAATCATTTTGAAAGGAGGATGGATGTATGAAAAAAATGGGCTTTAAAGAATTTCTATTTATTGTTCCTGTATTATTATTAATTGGGATTTTTTCGGTTTGGCCAGTTATTCAGTCCTTCACATATACATTTTTTGATTACCGATTGAATGATCAAACGCGTGCGGGGCTTTATTTAAATGAACGATTTGAAGCTGATTTATATAATGAACGTTCCTTTTACATCCAGAGGTTTATAAAAGCGGATTTAGAGAATATTACAGATGAAAGTGATAAAGAGGCGGCACTGGAAGTGATCTCTTCCCTACAAGCGTTGGATGAACGTTTTAAGGATGAGGAGGGCGTATTGAAAATTGAGCAAGAGGAAGCAGATCAAGTAAAAAACACATACTTATTAGCCTCTAAAACCATTGCTGACCTCAATCAGAAATATGAACTTCAGCAAGGAGAGAATTTACCTGAGCTTATTGAAGACATTAATGCCAGTTTGATTCAATCGAATTTTATTGGATTGGATGGCTATAAAAAAGCCTTATCAGATGAACGGCTCTTAACGGCAACCGTAAATACAGTCATTTTTACAGTTGTTTCAGTATTCTTTGAGTTAATACTTGGTCTTGGTATGGCGATGATTATGAACCAATCGATACGTGGGCAAGGGTTTATTCGGGTATCTTCGTTAATTCCGTGGGCGATTCCAACAGCAGTAGCTGCACTCATGTGGAACTACTTATATGATGGCAATGCTGGTGTAGTAGCAGAGATGTTTGCCAATTTGGGACTCATTGATAATCCACAGGATCTTTTGCTGACGGCACCTGGAGCTATGACAGCAAGTATCTTGGCTGATGTGTGGAAAACAACTCCATATATGGCTATTTTGCTTCTCGCGGGTCTACAAACCATTCCTGGTTCACTATACGAAGCTGGATCTATAGACGGGGCAACAAAATGGCAGCAGTTTATTAAAATTACATTACCTTTACTTAAGCCTTCTATGTTGGTCGCGCTCCTGTTCCGAACTCTGGATGCCTTCCGAGTGTTCGACCTCATCTACGTATTAACAGGTGGAGGGCCAGGTGGAGCAACGGAAACTTTATCTATCTATTCCTATAAGACGATGTTTAGTCAAACAAACTTCGGTTATGGGTCTGTCGTTGTTATGATAATGTTCGTTTGCGTAGCGATTATCTCGATTATTTATGTGAGGGTTCTCGGTGCTAATCTGATGGAGAAAAATTAAAGGAGGGATTACGATGGCAGATTCAAAGAAAAAAAATACAAAATGGACTTTTTGGGCTTTGTTGGTCTTTTATTTAGTTGTTGTTGTATTTCCTTTTTTATGGATCCTCGTGACCTCCTTTAAGAGTACAGGAGAGATCTATGGAAACAACGCTTTTGGAGTAATTCCAGATAACCCAACAATGGATCACTATTATAGTGTAGTTATGGAAAAGGGGATTCTACGTGCTATCTTAAATAGCTTGGTTGTTGCAACAACAACTACGATCTATATTATAGCAGTGGCAACTTTTGCCTCCTATGCTATTTCACGCTTTCATTTTAAAGGGAAAAACATATTATTAGGGCTAATTCTTGCGGTTTCCATGTTTCCGCAAATGATTATTATTGCTCCAGTTTATAACATGTTTTTAGAGCTAGGTTGGACAAACAGCTATTTCATTGTCTTACCATACTCTACAATTACATTGCCAATGGCAGTTTGGATCTTAGTAACACACTTCAATCAAATTCCTATTGCTTTGGAGGAATCAGCAAAAATTGATGGGGCAAGTCCTATCCAAACTTTATTTCGAATCGTATTTCCTTTGGCAGCACCCGGAGTGTTTACTACAGCGATCATTGTGTTTATTAGTGCTTGGAATGAGTTTGTTCTTTCTATCACCTTAAATTCAAACTCAGAGTTCCATACGGTTCCTGTAGCAATCTCTTTCTTACGTACCCAGTTTGAGATACTTTGGGGACAGGTCTCAGCAGCAACGATTATTGTTACCATACCAACTTTAATTATAGTTCTCTTGTTCCAGCGTCAAATTATTTCTGGATTGACATCAGGTGGAGTTAAAGAATAACCTAGGAGGGTCAGGGCATGACATGGCATGTTTCAAGCAAATCATTAATGGACACCCAATTACTAACAGAAGAAAGCCTATACTTCCTTGGAAACGGATATTTAGGTATTAGAGGAAATTTTGAAGAAACATATGGTCCCTCTTATGATTCAATTAGAGGGACCTATATCAATGCTTTTCACGATATCATAGACATTCCATACGGGGAAAAATTAAAAGCTTTTCCGGATACCCAGCAAAAAATGCTAAACGTTATCGATGCGCAGACCATTCAGTTTTATTTTGGGAACGAAAAAGAGCTCTATACGATTACAGATGGAGAAATCATAAGCTATGAAAGAAAGTTGCAAATGGACCAAGCGATTAGTGAGAGAATGGTTCATTGGAAATCTCCAGAAGGTAAAGAAGTAGAATTTCATTTTGAACGATTAGTATCTTTTATTCATCGGGAATTATTTGTCATTAAAGTAACAGTGACTCCCTTGAATTTTGATGGAGAGATAACTATTGTTTCCACCGTAAATGGAAATGTAACAAACTATACAAACCCTAATGACCCAAGAGTAGGAGCTGGACATGCCAAAAGGCTTCATACTATCGACGGGGGTGTATATTCTAATAAAGGGTATATCGTTGCAGAGGCTGAGGTTTCTAAGCTAAGAACTGCTTGTGTTGCTCATCATCGCTTTTCAATCCCCGATATTCAGGAAAAAATGAAACATGAAGCTGGAGAAGTTTCTTTTACCTATAAAATGGAAGGAAAGAAAGGACAAGCCATCCAATTTACAAAGTGGAATGTATACACAGACACTCTTCGTCATGGGGAACAATTACTTGAGCGAGCACAACAAATCACTAATAATCTTGAAGATGTTTCATATGAAGAGTTAAAATCAGCCCAAAAAACATACATGAATGGTTTTTGGGAGAGAAGCGATGTAGAAATAAAAGGAGATACAGATCTTCAAAAAGGAATTCGCTTTAATCTGTTTCATCTTCTCCAATCTGCTGGCCGAGATAAATATTCAAATATTGCTGCAAAAGGTCTATCAGGGGAAGGTTATGAAGGTCATTACTTTTGGGACACAGAGATCTATATGTTCCCAGTCTTTCTCATGACAAATCCTGATTTAGCCAGACAGCTTCTTATCTATCGTTATTCCATTTTAGATGGTGCCAGAAAACGAGCAAAGGAGATGGGGCATAATCAAGGAGCTCTATTCCCGTGGAGAACGATCAATGGAGACGAATGCTCCTCCTTTTTTCCAGCAGGTTCAGCACAGTATCATATAAGTGCGGATATAGCCTATAGTTACATTCAATACTTTCAAGCCACTCACGATGAAGAGTTTATGAAAGACTTTGGTACAGAGCTTTTAATAGAAACAGCAAGATTGTGGATAGATGTAGGTCATTTTCGTAGAGATGGACGCTTTGCCATCGAGGATGTGACCGGTCCGGATGAATATACCTGTATCGTAAACAACAATTATTATACGAATGCAATGGCGAAACATAATTTAAAATGGGCTGCTAAGCTATTTCATTTGATGAAAAAATGGGATCCTAAAAAATCCGAAGAGCTGTCACGTCGACTTGATGTAAAAGAAAATGAGGTTTCTGAGTGGGAGAGGGCTTCTGAACAGATGTATTTAGGGCATGATGAGGAACTGAAAATTAACCCACAAGATGATACATTCTTAGAAAAAGAACAATGGGATTTGGAGAATACACCAAAGGAGCATTTCCCACTATTGCTTCATTATCACCCACTTACATTGTATCGTTATCAAGTCTGTAAGCAGGCCGATACAGTACTTGCTCATTTTTTACTTGAAGATGAACAAGAACTTGAAACTATAGAAAACAGCTATGACTATTATGAAAAGATAACAACACATGATTCTTCCTTATCTTCGTGTGTTTTCAGTATTATGGCTTCTAAGTTGAGGAAGAAGGAGAAGGCCTATCATTATTTTTCTGAAACATCTTTAATGGATTTGGAAAACACCCACGGCAACACAAAGGATGGTTTGCATATGGCAAACATGGGTGGAACATGGATGGCCATTGTGTTCGGGTTTGCTGGTTTGCGTATTAAAGAGGATGGTCTCCATCTGGCTCCATGGATTCCAGAATCTTGGGCAGGATATAGCTTCCATATTCAGTACAAATTCCAAAATATCCATGTACAGGTAGAGTCAAAGAATCTAACCTTCACTCTCTTGGAAGGAGCCGAAGTTCCAATGCATGTCTACGATGAGAGCTGTATTATCAAGCCGCAACAACCACTCTCTATCCCGGTAAAAGAAAAGCATAGTAAAAAGCGTCGATGATCGTATCGACGCTTTTTCTGAGAAAAAAATGGGCCAGTATGTATGAATTTGCGCGTTCATGCGGAAAATACCCCAGTATTAAATTAATTTTAATGCTGGGGCGAGAGGAGTGTAAAATAATGTAGTTTCTTAATGGATGAGCATAACTCTGCTTTTTGTTTCCTAATCAAGTTCGTGGGTTAAAAATGTAGAAGTTTTGATAGAGCTTGGGAAGAAAGTTTATAATATCGACTTGAATCTCGGTATTTTCTTCTTTTTTCAAGTTCTTTAGCCAGAAGCAGACTGTAGTTACTTACATGTTCATGAAGCTGATACCTTTGAAAAAAAGGAATGGTCTTCATGGTTACATAGAGTTTAAATTCTTGAAAGTCTCCCGAGCTTAATTTTTGATAGGTTGTAAAATGATGAATGTAATCTTGAAGTCGGGAGGGATCATCAATTAAAGAAAAACCTTTATCCACCCATTTTTTAACATCATCCCATTGATTAGACTTCGTAAGCTCTTGAACCAACTGCAAAACAGTATTCAGACTATAACGGCTGCCTGATACATCTTCGTATCCATTTAACAAGAATTTTAATGCTTTTTCTGAATCTCCCTTTGTTGTATAAAACTTCCCTCTATAAAAGGAGATGCTTTTTAGTAGTGAACGCAATCCAAGTACATTGGCTGCTTTTTCAGATAAGGAAAATGATGCTTCTGCCTTTTCTAAATCACCGCTTCGTAGATAACAGACTCCTAAGATAAACTGGCATTCTGCAGTTCGCTTATAGTTCATATCCTCGTAATATAATTCAAGTGCCAGATTGACATATTCAAAGGTTTTGTTGACCTTATATACATTGAGATAGCTCCTCGCCATATGGAAACATAGGTCAGCTTTTTCCCAGTGTTCGATTTGTCCTCCTTTAGAAATGACTTCTGCAGTTTCGAAATATTGAGTCGAACGATGGAAGTCGCCATAACTATAATAAAAGATCCCGTTAAATTTATGATAGAAATAAAGAGAAACTTCATTAAAGATATCTTTTAAATTTTCTAATTCTTCCTTCAGTTCATTAGCTTTTATATAGTTTTCCTTTGTTAAATAATAGTGAAACTCATAGAGAATAAATAGGTTATGAAGGAAAGGGTCAAAAACGTCACTCATCACTTCTTTCAATTCCAAATGAGAATCTTCGCTTGTGCTGTTGAAATTAATAATATTTTGCTTATACCACGAATTCAAACGCTCTTTTGCTTCCTCAGACCTATCATGAATATTAATCGAAACATGTAAACGCTCCATGAGAAGGGATAGAATTTCTTCACTAGGAACGGTTTGGCCATTTTCTATTTTGCTGTAATAGGAAACAGAACAAATTCCCTCGCACACCTCCTCTTGACTTATTCCTTTTTTTAACCGATGAAATTTTAAAAAGATGTGGATAGGCGGATTCAAGTGCACCGCTCCTTTCTATGTAAGGAGTTGAAGAAAGTATGTACAAGAACCCCTCTAAAAAAGGGGGTTCCAATCAAAATATTTCCCAATAAAAACTTAGCTCAAATTCTGTATACTATTAATATACAAGAAAAAACTACAAAATACCTTAAGAAATTACATTTTATCTTGAATAAATGCGCAAATAAAATATTTAAATGTAGAAAAATGTAGAAATTTAGGAGGGCTCTACCGTGACATACGAAGAATTAATTCTAGAATTTGAGCAGAAATTGAATCGAAACCTATTTGACGGGGAAAAAGAGTTTGTGAGCTGGTTGTTCGAAGAGATCCAAAAGGAATGTTACTGGTTCAGAAAGAAGGAAAAGTTCTTATTTTAACTGCAATGCAATTATAAAGATTATATAAATAAGATTAGGGAGCATCTGCTTAATGTGCCTTTCCATAAAGGACATTTAGGCAGGTGCTCTTTTTTTTACAAGATAAAGTATAAAATTTGTTAGCTCCAGAGAAAAAGCTTCCTCGGGTAATCTTGGCCACGAGTAAGGAAAGCTACAATGAACTATTTCGCACGAAGAAAAAGCTTGCTGGTTTCGAGGATGTAGGTCACGTCGGCGTTGTCACACGATGTGACGGTTTTAGCCGACGATCCTGGAAATTCAAGTGCTAACATTCCCGTTTTAAGTGACTCTTTTCTCGGGCATAGATTATCTTGAGTGCTACCAATAGTGTTAAATCTGCACTCCATAGTGACGAAAAAATCGTGTTTAAGTGACGATTTTTTTTGCAGACAGTTAACTTATGTGCTATCCGAGCCTCTTGGGTGACAAGACCAAACTCGATTGTCATGGGGATAGGGGGTGGGAGGTATTATAAGTTTTGGGTTTTGGGGCAGTCGCTCAAACCATTGTAAAGCGTGGATATCGGGAATTCTCTACTCTTTAACTAATAAACAACTATCGTTGTTTATTAGTTAATTGATCATATGTTAGGAAAAGTAACATAATTATTATCTACTAGAAGATGAATTTTTGATTGTGCTAGCAATAACAGAATCACTTCAGGTAACCGATGCGAGTTTAGTAGCGGTGAATGCGGCAATTATAGTTTTTTAATTTTTTAGTGAAAACCACTTGACATTTTTCAGAATACTTGTAAAATTACGTATTATAAGAAATGTAAGGATTTATAACATATTATGTGAGGAGATGTTTACATGAGTGAAATGGCATTATTGAATTCATTGTGGGTAATGGTAGGAACCGTACTTGTTATTTTGATGATTGGGGGGTTCATCCTTTTAGAGGCTGGTTCCACTCGTATGAAAAATGCTGGGCATATTTCAGGGAAGACAATTTTCGCCTTTGGAATTTCGTCATTAGTATTTTGGGCCGTAGGTTATGGGATTTCTTTTGGAAATGATGTCGGTGGATTTTTTGGTTTTTCAAACTTCTTCTATAATGGAGAGGTTAATCCTGATAGTGATTTAGCGGAAAGTGTTTTCTTTTTATTCCAATTAGCGTTTGCTGGAATTTCACTGACCATTGCTTTTGGTGGTTTTGCAGAGAGAGCGAAGCTGTCAGCATATCTTTGGTTTGCTGTTCTGTTTTCGATTTTCGTCTATCCTGTGGTTGCACACTGGATTTGGGGTGGTGGATGGTTAGCTGAACATGGGAAACAAGACTTTGCTGGGTCAACAGTTGTTCACTTAACAGGTGCAATGGCTGCATTGGCAGCGACTATGATCCTGAAGCCACGTATTGGTAAATTTAATAAAGATGGTTCTTCTAATACGATAGAGGGGCATAACCAAGTTTATACTGCCTTAGCTGTTCTATTGCTTTGGGTAGGGTGGTTTGGATTTAATGCAGGTAGTACTTTATCAGCAGATGGGGCATTCTTTGGTTTTGTAGCTGTTAACACTAATTTAGGTGCCGCAGCTGGTGCTGTTGTTGCTTTACTTTTACCATGGGCAATAAAAGGGAAGAGTGACGTTCCTACCATGTTAAATGGTGCCTTAGCTGGTCTTGTAGCTATTACAGCATCAAGTGGTTTCGTGGACCCTTGGGCAGCCGTGGTCATTGGAGCCATTGGTGGGCTTATCGTATACTTAAGTATGGAACTAATGGATAAATTAAAAATAGATGATCCAATCTATGCACTATCTGTTCATGGAGCAGCTGGTATTTGGGGTACACTTTCGAATGGCTTTTTTGCAACCCCTGAATTGGCAAGCGTCGGTCAACCAGGACTCTTCTATGGTGGTGGCTTTACTCAGTTAGGTGTTCAGCTCCTTGGAGTGGTCGCAAGTGGAATCTATGCTTTTGTTGTATCTTACATTCTATTAAAAATAATTGAAAAAGTATTCCTTGGTGGAACTTTACGCGTAACACACGAGGAAGAGTTAATGGGTCTCGATATGAGTGAACATGGGAGCTATGGGTACCCAGAGGCGTTTGGTGATACATCAGATAAAAAAACTAGTTGATTTGAGCTGATTCTATGATAAATCATCTACAACTTCAAAAAGAGCATGAGGTTCTCCAGTCACACCTAGTTCAGGAGGCCTATCGCAAGACCGTTCAAACATGGGGGGAACCTCCGTGCTCTTTTTCTTTCTTTTTTGTAGGGAGTACAGGAAGAGAAGAACAGCATTATAGAAGTGATCAAGACCATGGTCTGATATTTGAAGATCCGGGAGAAAACAATCAAAATTATTTTCTTTGCTTAGGTAAGGAAATTAATTTGGCTTTATCTAAAGGCGGCTACTCCAATTGTGAAGGGAATGTAATGGCTAGTTTGGAAGGGTGGAATCGATCCTTTATGGATTGGTCCAATTTGATAAATATATGTAGAGAAAGAAAAACGTTTGATGACTTACGAACATTTTTAATGCTCTTTGATGCAAAGCTTCAATTGGGTGATGGCAAACTAATTCAAGCCATAAAACAAAAGCAAATAAAACTAGCGAAGGATACGGATTTTGTCTGGTGGCTTGCTGAAAACACAAGAAAAGTTCCTGTTTCATTAAATGCTTTTGGAAAAATAGTTGGCGAGACGGTGGATTTAAAGGAAGCTGTATACTATCCAATCATTCATACGATTCGACTATTTGCTATTATGGAGGGAATCCTGGAAAGTAATTCTCTTGAACGTCTTAAAAAAATTCATACATTATCACAAGATGAAAAAAACAGAATGGAACTATTATTGAAAACTTATTTTTCATTACGGTTAAATTGGACTTCTGAAAAGCAAGATTATAAGAACATCCATCAACTGGATGTATCATTGCTTTCTGAAGAGGATAAAAAGGAGTTAAAAAGGCTAATTAAAGAAAGTCATAGTTTTCATAATAAGTGGACACGACGTATACAAAAGTGGGCGAAAAATCGTGAGATTGGATGATTTTTTCCAATGGAATGTTTTGAAAAAGTTAACAGGACTTAAGGAGCAGGATTTCCAAACTCAAGCACTCTTAAGACAAATGGAACGAGAACAAAGGGAGCATAATTTTCTTGTAACACCTTTTGAGAAAATAGACTTTACCATTTTTGATATCGAAACTACCGGATTTAATCCTTTTAAAGGGGATGTTACCTTATCTATAGGAGCAGTTAAAATTCAGCAAATGGAAATAACTAAGGAACAGTTCCATACATTTATTCAATATGAAGAAGAGATTCCAGAGGTTGCTAAAAAAATAACCGGAATTACGGAAGAAGACTTAAAAGGGGGAGTAACGAGGTCGGAGGCTTGGCGCTCTTTTATGGAATTTGCAAAATCAACTGTTTTTGTGGCTCATCACGCAAAGCATGAAAAACAATTCATGCGACAAGAGGTTTGGCGTGAGTTCCGACAAATGGTTCAGCCCTATGTTCTCGATACCGCTTGGCTTGCGGGTAAATTAATGGGCGTCAACGACAATTTTGCATTAGATCATTGTTGTAACCATTTTGAGATACAGATTGAAAAAAGACACCACGCCCTTTGGGATGCTACCGCAACAGCTGAACTTTTGTTAGCCATGATCCATCAATTGAGAGAAAATAAAATAGAGTCCATTCACGAGTGCTATCTTCACTTGACCTAAGAAAAGCGATTCCGTTGTAAAGGGCGGAGTCGTTTTTTTGTTTTTAGGAAAGGGGAGAGATTTGGAGTAATTATAAATAGAGGGTTTAGCTTAAATAGGGAGAGGCATCATTCAAACATATGTAAACGTATCCATTTGTATAAATATTCTAACATTTAATAAATTAAATAATATTTTATGGAAATCTATTTACTAAAATATAATTATATGTATAATCATTCATATGAACTTATAAATATTAATTGAAGAGGAGATATAAAAATGAAAAAATTGAGGTTAGTTACTCTGTTATTGTTACTTGGCTTTCTAGCTGCTTGTGGAACTGCTGATGAGAACTCAGCAGGAAATGGAAATGATCAAGAAGAGGTAGTGATTGCAACTGATGCTGCTTACGCTCCATTTGAGTATATGGACAAGGGTGAAATTACTGGATTTGATGTAGACATAGCGTTAGCGGTATTTGAGGAAGCTGGTATTCCAGCAAAGTTTGAGAATGTTGGGTGGGAGCCAATGCTCCAATCTGTAAAGAATGGTAGCTACAAGATTGGTGTTTCTGCTATTTCTATTACTGACGTACGTAAAGAAACTTATGATTTTTCAAATCCTTATTTTGAATCAACACAAATGGTACTTGTTCCAGAAGGATCTACTATTAAGTCAGCGGCGGACCTAGAAGGTAAAAAAATTGGTGTTCAAATTGCAACTACAGGAGCAACTGCTGCTGAGGAGCTTTTCGGAGTAAACAATGAAAACATCAAGAAATTCGAAACCACACCACTTGCTATTATGGGAATGAATCAAGGTGACGTTGATGCTGTTATACTGGATAATACAGTAGCTAATGAATATATAGAAAATAACCCAAATGAAAAAATAGAAGCATTTTATGATGAAGAGGCTTTTGCCATGGAGCATTACGGATTTTTATTTCCAAAGGAAAGCGAGTTAGTTGAGCCACTTAATGAAGCACTTCAAGCCATTATTGATACCGGAACTTATTCTGAGATTTACAAAGAGTGGTTCGGTGCCGAGCCAGACTTAGACACATTAAAAGCAGCCCAAAGTAAATAATAAAAATAAAAATTGCGCAAGTTTTAACTGCGCAATTTTTGTCTGCTAGTGACTATTTTAAAGAAGGTGAAAGAATATGGACTTTCGATGGGATATTATTGTTGAATATTTACCATTTTTTCTACAGGGTGCTGCGTTAACTATAGGGATATCGTTAGCCGGTATTTTAATTGGTTCAGTCATTGGATTATTTGTTACTTTCGGAAGAATGGCGCATAAATGGTTTATAAGACTTCCCTTTGTTTGGTATATTAATTTTTTACGAGGAACACCTGTCTTGGTTCAACTATTTCTCGTTCACTATGGTGTAGTTCCAGTTTTATTCTCTAATGGAACAGCCGTAACGTCTGCTATTATCACGTTAAGCTTAAACTCGTCTGCCTATTTAGCAGAAATTTTCCGTGCCGGAATTGAATCTATTGATAAGGGTCAAACAGAGGCCGCAAGATCGCTGGGATTAACACATAGACAAGCTATGAGGCATATTATACTTCCGCAAGCATTAAGACGTATGGTTCCACCAATCGGAAATGAGTTTATCATGTTAATTAAAGAGTCTTCCTTAGCGGGTATTTTGGCGGCTGGTGAACTCATGTACTGGGGAAGAGCGGCTGTCGGCCAGCATTTAAGAGTATGGGAGCCATATCTTACAGTAGCCCTTCTTTATTTAGTGATTGTCCTAGGACTAACATATCTATTGCAATGGGTGGAAAGGAGATGGGCTAAATAATGATTCATGTAAAAGATATTAGAAAAAGTTTTGGTGATCATGAAGTTCTTAAGGGGATCACAACTGACGTGAAAAAAGAAGAAGTGGTAGTAGTTATAGGTCCATCTGGATCAGGTAAGTCAACTTTTCTTCGTTGTTTGAATTTTTTAGAAACGGTTCAGTCTGGTTCAATAGAAATTTTAGGGGAAGAGTGGAATACTCCTAAAGCTGATTTAAACAAGTTAAGGACTGAAGTTGGAATGGTGTTTCAACAGTTTCACCTTTTTCCAAATAAAAAAGTAATTGATAATATAGCATTGGCTCCCATGCAGGTCCGCAAATGGAGAAAGGAACAAGCTTATGAAAAGTCTCTGGAACTTCTTAGAAAAGTAGGATTGGAAGAAAAGGCCTATGCCCATCCTGATTCTTTATCTGGTGGGCAAAAGCAACGTGTAGCAATCGCGCGTGCCTTAGCAATGGAACCTAAAATTATGCTTTTCGATGAACCTACATCTGCTCTTGATCCGGAAATGGTAGGAGAAGTTCTTGCTGTCATGAAAAATCTTGCCAAAGAGGGGATGACTATGGTAGTCGTTACCCATGAGATGGGATTTGCTAGAGAAGTAGGAGATCGTGTTTTGTTTATGGATGAGGGCATGATTATTGAAGAAGGAATTCCTTCTCAAATTTTCGATACCCCACAACATCAAAGAACCCAATCCTTTTTAAGCAAAGTTCTCCATTAAAAAGCAGGGATATCAGTAGAACCGACTCTAGTCGATAGGCTGCCCCTCGAAACAAGAAAATCACTTGTTTCTATGAAGTAGCTTTCCTTACTCGGGGCAAAAACTTCGAAGATTACTCGAGGAAGTTTTTTCGCTGGAGCTAGACAAATTTTATACTTTTCTTGTAATAAAAAACCCTGATGACTGAATTCAGTTCATCAGGGTTTTCCTAACTCTTTATTATTTTTTCCTTTAGATTGTTCTTCTTTTGAAGCGGCTGCTTCTTGTTTAGCCAAATCTTTCTCTTCGCCGGTTTTCATTTTGCTTTCACCGTCGAAGGTTGCACCATCCTCAATCATGAGAGACTTCATAGTAACTTTTCCTATTAATTTCCCAGAAGAAAGGATATGTAGTTTTTCTTGTACATCAACATTACCTTCTATAGTACCTGCAAGTGTAATGTTTCGAGCTGATATCTGATGGTCCATCCTACCGTCTTTTCCTACTGTAATATCTCCGTCACAATATATTTCTCCATGAATCTCACCTTCCACACGAAGGCTTGTTTTTGTTCGAATGGTACCTTCTAAAATTGTATCTGCACCAATGACTGTATCAACTGAATCAACTTGGATCTTTTTTTTACTTAGCATAGGCTGCTCCTTCATTGTTAGTTTTCTTTCATTCTAATAATCATATAAGGCATAGGATCAATGTTCTTTCCATTTTTGATAATTTCATAATGGAGATGAGGACCAGTACTTCGACCAGTTGAACCCATTTCTGCAATAAGTTGCCCCTTTGTTACTTTGTCTCCAACGTCTACGAGACTTTTGTTTAAATGACCGTATTTTGTTGTATATTGATTGTTGTGCTTGATTATAATTAGGTTCCCGTAGCTGCCTCGTCTTGCAGAGTAAATGACAATACCATCTGCTGCAGCAAAAATAGGAGTACCATATGGTCCAGCCACGTCTATTCCCTCATGAATAGCTGAGACAGATGTAAATGGATCATGACGCGCACCAAAATCAGAAGAAATACGATTAGCAGTAGTTGGCCAAATGGATGGGATGACAGTTAAGTCTTTTTGAACTGTTTCTAACTCAGCTAGAGTATTTTCATATTGCTTAACTAAATCAGGCAATCTACTCTCAATACTAGCATATTGCTTAATTTGTCCATCTGCTTCATCTGACAAGGACAATTGTTCAATCTTAATCTCTTCTCCTCCCATTCCATTGGAATCCAGAGAGGTAACAATAACATTCATTTGATTTTCTAATTGTTCAAGTTGTTCGATTTTTTCTTGAGTTTTAACAGCTTGTAGGATTAATGAATCTTGGTCTTCTTGAATTGCAGTCAGCTCACTAAGTTTTCCTTCAAGTTCCTTTGACAATTCTGCATTTTTTTGTCCAAGTTGATCAGCGTAATTATAAGTAGTAAACAAGCCGATACTTATTGAAAAAAACATTAGTAACAATGAAGCTACAAGCAGTTTTGGAATCTTGAAGGTAAGTGAACGTTTTTCTGCACCTGACATTACAATAATCGTCCAACTTCCACGAAATCTACTTTTTTTCTTCAAAACAGAGTCCTCCACGGCGTATTTGTCCAAATTATTAATTCGACAAACCGATGTAAAATTCCTCCCTAAAAGGATGAATAATGTTGTTTTGACACAAATAATTCATACAAATGGAGATATATGGGGGAAGTCCTTCGATTTTCTATCTATTCATAAATCATGATATACTGAATTTGGTACTTTTTGATAAGGGAGGAAGTAGATTTGCCAGGAGTAACTTACCAACAAATTCTAACAAAAATGAAAAAAGAGCTTGATCAAGCTCTTGCTCATGCAGATCAAAAAGATAAAGTCTTGAAACACGTTCGTTTTATAAAAGTAATGACAGAGCTTATTACAGATAGTGAAGAAGATAGAGATAATGTCAATCCTAAGTATCCATCTGTAGCTGATGTTACAGAAAATCTTGATGATGATTATGAAGTAGAGCAT
The DNA here is from genome assembly GCA_040191315.1 of Bacillaceae bacterium S4-13-56. Lineage (NCBI taxonomy): Bacteria > Bacillati > Bacillota > Bacilli > Caryophanales > Bacillaceae > Bacillaceae bacterium S4-13-56. The sequence continues at coordinate 21,222 of JAWJLM010000025.1, forward strand.
GATAAGGCAAATGGAGATTCTATTTTTGATTTTTAAGGGGAGATAGAAATGAAAACAATTTTATTACTAGCAGCTATTAATGGCTTTTTGGCGGTCGCACTTGGAGCATTTGGAGCTCACGGGCTCGAAGGGAAATTGACGGAGAAGGCTTTAAAAACCTGGGAGAAGGCCGTGGATTATCAAATGTTTCACACTGCGGGACTTTTAGGGGTCGGTTTGCTGATGATGAAAGTTCAAGCCGCAAGTTTAAGTACTGCTGGATGGTTTTTCTTTATCGGTATTATTCTTTTCTCAGGAAGTTTATATATTTACAGCACGAGTCAAATCAAAATTTTTGCAATGATTACACCACTTGGCGGCGTCGCTTTCCTTATTGGATGGGTTCTATTTGGGTACTCTCTTTTAAAGTTTCTTTAGAAATATAGCATAGTTGAGAATACAATCAGAATAATCGCTCTAATGAGCTGTTTATAAAACTGCATAGATTCAAGCATGAGTCTGTAGGCAATTCCCTCGAATAAAAGGCTTAGAGATAAGAAGTAAAAGATGAACAAAATCCAAAAGCTAGTCTCATGATAAATAATGGCACATACTGCTGAAACGACAGATAAGAAAAGCATTAATTGATGTAATCTAAAATACTTTTGAGAGGGATGCCCCATACAAATCATCCTTTCGTCATTCGTTTTGGGAAAATATGGATTGTTGTTAAAGGGATTCTTGAAAGGATATTTTGCTTTTTAGAAGCCCTTATACCTTGGAGTGCGAGTTCCAATCGCGATAGACTGAGTTTTCTTCTATTCCTATCAACCAAAGTTACAAATAGCTGATAGTATTAAAAAAGCACAAGTGCCTTTGGAAGCTTTTTCGCTGGAGCTAGACAAATTTTATACTTTATCATGTAAGAAATAAAAGGGACTGGCATTGCCAGTCCCTTTTATTTCCCCTTTTATCGTGGAGAGTATACTGTATCTGTTCATCCAAAGGTAATGTCATATTGGAGCTCTTCATCAAAGGTAATGTAATCAAGATAAACCATAAGAAGTAGATATCTTCTACCTGTGTTTGGATTGCTTAAAATGATATGATCTCTACCTGCTGCTTCAATAATTCCTTTAAAGACTTTGGCGTTCCATTGGGTGTTATTTTCGAATGTCATGTAAACAGTAGCTTGCTTTCCTTTATTTAGGCGTAGGATGTTTTCAACATAGGATTGTTCTGTCGGAAGCATACCAGGTACATCAATCCCAGTTTGTGACTTAGACAAGGTCACCCCATTCGTTGGGTAACCTCCACTAAATGTAGGTGGTGTCATTGGATAAGTTCCGGGTGTAGGGTATGGAGTATAGTAGGGATAATTGTACGCTGGGGTTCCCTTAGCCCCTGTTGGGTTGTTTCCGTTTTGAGTCATTAGTTGGACTCAGCTCCTTTCGTGGTAGTAAAATCTTGAACATGCTCATCATCAATATCCTGACATTATTCTCTAAGTAGGTGGAAATTGTATTTGATTTGAATGAAAGTATGGGAATGAATAATGGGTTTTTCACCTATTCCTATATAAAAGATATGCCTGAAAGTTAATCAATATGACGCCTAACTAACTTCATCTTATTCAAATTAGGTGGATGATGTTCCAAAAATGAAAAGAGGGAGGGGAATTTTCGTTTTAAAACGTCAGACAAACAAACTGTTAAGGTATTCTTAAAAGGGTATGATGCTTTCTTATATATGAAGGGCAGTCCTAATGGTGAAAAGTCTTAGTCTTACACCGACTAAAGGTAATAAATTCTGAAAGTATAAGGAAACTGCAAGCGCCCTTCGAAACAAGAAAATCACTTGTTTCGCGAAGTAGCTCTCCTTACTCGGGGCAAAAACTTCGAAGATTACTCGATGATGCTTTTTCGCTGGAGCTAGACAAATTTTATACTTTCCTATCTGTTAAAAAACCGTTTAGCAATTTGCTAAACGGTTTGAATACAAAATTCTTGGATTATCCGCATTTACAGGCAGCAATACCCCCACCACAAATCTTAAGCAAAAACAAGAAGAGTAGGTGGGGGATAAACTACCTGTAAATGTCCGATTGGTTCAAGATCATGCCCTTGGGTGCTAACAATCAGTGGGGGGAGGAAATCCCCCACTGATTGAAGTTTCACTTTATATAGAGAAGAAAGAGGGGATATCTTCATCTTTTAATAAGTTTCCAACATAAAACGGTCCGAATTCCCCATAGCGTGCACTTACTTCATCAAAGCGCATTTCATAGACCAATTTTTTAAATTGGAGAACATCGTGGGCAAATAATGTAACTCCCCATTCCCAATCGTCAAAACCAACAGATCCTGTAATAATTTGACGAACCTTACCGGCATATTGGCGACCAATCATACCGTGAGATCGCATAAGCTGTCCGCGGTCTTTCATTGGAAGCATATACCAGTTATCTTCTCCTTGACGGCGTTTGTCCATTGGATAAAAACAAACATGCTCCCATCTTGGTAAAATCGGTTTTAAGCGCGCTTGAATTTCCGGATCTTCGTTAGGGTCTTTATCTGTTGGTAAGTAGTTGGATAATTCAACGACAGAAACGTAAGAATAAGAAGGAATAGTATACTCAGCAAATTTGGATTTGTTAAACTCATTCTCGATTAGATTTAGCTCTTCCATCGTTGGTCGAAGAATCATAAACATGATATCGGCTTTTTGGCCGACAATCGAATAAATCACATGACTTCCTTCTTTTTGACCTTGAGTTTCATTCCATTTTGCTACCATACTTTGAAGGTCATCTAATGCAGCTTGTCTTTCTTCTTTGGATGCGTTTTTCCAAGACATCCAATCTATTGTGCGAAAATCATGAAGGGAATACCAACCATCTAAGGTTTTTGCCGGTTCACTCATGTCTAACACTCCTTTGTGTAATTTCCAAGATAACTATACCACAAAAGGAAGTTGAAAATAAAACGATAGCGTGAAACAAGTCACAGTTTTATCGCGCACGGGCAGTAATACCCTCCCATCAAGTATTATGTGAAACGAAAAGTGGGGGATAAACTCACATGAAAATAAAACATTAAATTTTTCATCCTTGTTGGTGAAACTTGCTTCGTGGTAAATGTCTGATTGGTTCAAGGGCCTTTAGGTCATACCCTTGATTGCTAAAAATCAGCGGAGGGCGGCCACTGATTGAAGTTTCACTTTATTGATTTACCTGAAAAGTATAAAAATAACAAATTTTATTACTGTATCTTGTCCGCTTTTCATTAAATACAAAAAAGCGTAAACTATATAACAGAAGATTATTGGAGGGATTAACATGGGCGACTTATTTCAAAGTTTAAAGGAAAAACTAGGTCCAATTAACAAGAAAATTGTATTTCCAGAAGGGTTAGATGAGAGAATCATTCAAGCAGCCTCTCGTTTAAGTCAGGAAGATCTTATCACTCCTGTATTAATAGGAAATGATGAAAAAGTGAAACAGAAGGCAGAGAGTTTAGGAGTCAACCTAAAAGGTATTGAAATACAGGACCCAGAAGAAGACCCTGGATTTGAAGCAAAGGTTGAGGCTTTTGTAGAACGAAGAAAAGGAAAAGCATCACCTGACGAAGCTAGAAAGATTCTAAAAGATGAAAATTATTACGGGACAATGCTTGTCTATATGAAGGAAGCCGATGGTCTTGTTAGTGGTGCAGCCCATTCTACTGCGGATACTGTAAGACCAGCACTTCAAATCATTAAGACAAAGCCCGGTATTAAAAAGACTTCAGGTGTATTCATAATGGTACGTGAAGAAGAACGTTACGTATTCGCTGATTGTGCGATCAATATTGCTCCAGACAGTAATGACCTTGCTGAAATTGCATTGGCTAGCGCTGAAACAGCTAAAATGTTTAACATGGACCCACGTGTAGCCATGCTAAGCTTCTCAACCAAAGGATCTGCTGTTTCCCCGGAAACTGAGAAGGTGAGTGAGGCAGTAAAAATTGCGAAGGAAAAGGCGCCTAACCTAGTACTTGATGGAGAATTTCAATTTGATGCAGCATTTGTTCCATCTGTAGCTGAAAAGAAAGCGCCAAATTCCGTGCTAAAAGGAGATGCTAATGTCTTTATTTTCCCTAGTCTGGAAGCAGGAAATATCGGTTATAAAATTGCGCAACGACTTGGAAACTTTTCAGCAGTGGGCCCAATCCTTCAAGGGTTGAATCAACCAGTCAATGATCTTTCCAGAGGCTGTAATACAGATGATGTATACAAACTAGCTATAATCACAGCAGCACAATCTATATAATAAAAAGCCCTGAACCGTTTATGTGAACGTTCAGGGCTTTTTGATTTTTGAGGGCGACGAAGGATAAAACAAGAGGGCGTTTCAAAAGATTTATTCTTCATAGAGGGTGTGAAGGATAAAACGAGAGAGTACTTCGCAAGATTTATTTTTCATAAAGGAGAGGCCCGTTTTATTTAAGTATTAGGTTCCATACATATTTTTTCCTTTTGATTCGAAACATAAATTCGATAACTACTTTTGGGAGGTAAGGATATGAAAAGAATGGGACTAGCATTTTTACTCTTTGTCGTATTAGTTGGGATTCCACAAATCGTTGGGGCAGAACCTCCACAGGATCAACTAAATCAGTTTTTAGCAGAAACAGGCATGTCTGTGGAAGAATTGCAGGATTATTTATCCTTTTTTGAAACAAGTTTAGCAGAGATTTCAACGATGGAAGAATTGTATGGGTTTACTGGAACACCAATTAATGATGAGAATTTCAATGAACTATTGGCTACTTATAATATGACAGGTGATGATTTTTATCAGCTGTTTTCCGAATATGATGATGATCCAAGTACTTATCAATTTATTGAGGATTTGGAGCTTGCCGTTGCCTTCTATGGGGAACATGAGGGGGAGATGGATGCACTAGAGTATGAGCTTGCAGACATAGGTATGTTAAAAGAGGAAATTAATGCGGTTCTTAGTCATTTATCCTCTTTAGATGAGGAAGAATTGGAAGAAAAAATGAAAGCTTTAGAAAGCCGTGTCCAACCATACTTGGAGGTCAAGGATCCAATATCGTTGTCAGAAGCTGAACAAAATGAATTATTCTCAATTATGGAACAAACAATTTCTTTAATGCAGTTAAACCCGGCGTTTTACTTAGTGTCCAATGGAGAACGTTCCCAAATTTCTTATACAGATCTAATACAGATGGGAACCATGGATGACCAGGCGTTATATGTACAGCTTTTTGATGGACAAGGGAATCAATTAGCGGATATGGAGCTTTCTGCGGAAATGCTTGGATCTGATTATATTTTACAGGCCAGTGAGAATCTCCTTGATATCGGTGATATGGCAGGAGAGTTAACGACGGAGCTTCACGAAAAAAAATTGCCGGATACAGCTTCACCTTACCTGAATTACGCTCTGCTAGCCCTGTTGCTGATTGCGGCAGGAATTTTCCTTTTAAGAAAAAATGAAGCGTAAATTTTTGGCTTGGGCTTTCGTTCTTTGTGGAGCAGGGCTACTTGTTTGGAGTGTCACTCACTACATGCTGGGTGTTATAGCTGTTGAAAAACCGAAGATACAAAGTAGTGCTTTAACAGAAAAAACAGTACCAACTCATGTAAAACAGGATATTGATCTATACAAGAAGTCTCCAGAATTTGGGGATAAAATAGGTACGCTTACCATACCTGTTTTAGATATGGCTGCTCCGATCTACCACGGAACGTCAGAATGGATTTTAAATAGAGGCGTTGGACATATGGTGGAAAGTGCACAACCAGGAGAAAACCAGCAGATTGTATTATCTGCACACAGAGAAACATTGTTCCGAAGGCTTGGAGAAGTGAAGTACCAGGATGATATTATTATTTCTAATGACGCAGGAGACTTTCTTTATCGTGTAAAAAACATACGGATTGTTGATAGAGATGATCGTTCCGCGCTCCTACCAAAAGGCGAAGAAGCATTAACAGTAACCACCTGCTATCCTTTTCAATACATTGGGTATGCTCCAAAAAGGTATATAGTAGAAGCAGAATTAATATCGGCAAAAATACAACACCGGGAGGGACAGGAACACCGGGAGGGACAGGAACACCGGGAGGGCCAGGAACACCGGTAGGGACAGGAACACCGGGAGGGACAGGAACACCGGGAGGGCCAGGAACACCGGTAGGGACAGGAACACCGGGAGGGACAGGAACACCGGGAGGGCCAGGAACACCGGTAGGGACAGGAACACCGGGAGGGACAGGAACACCGGGAGTGGACAGGAACACCGGGAGGGACAGGAACACCGGGAGGGACAAGAACAGCAGGAGTGGACAGGAACACCAGGTGGGGACAAGAACCCCGAGTTCCTTGTAGAATGGGTTCATAGGTTGTAACAAAAAACCAGCTGGGGCTTAATGTATCAATGTTTACAAGTGTTTTTGTTATCGTGAAAAACGTTGAAAACAGTCACGCGAATCTAGTTCACGTCTCAACAATACCATTCTGAGGACTGTCCCTACCAACACAGATAAACAACTTAAAATCCTGTCATATCAAGGTTTCGGTGTAACCGTCCCCATGCTCGCTCATTGCGTTCCACCATTTTCTCTCTGCGTGAGAGAAAGTGTTCGGTTTCAAATGGTGTGAGGGAGCCTGTGATGAATTCACTGCTGTTTTCCATAAGTTTTTGCATGATAAGTCTGCGAGTCTCCCCTACAGTTACGCTCTGACCCAACAGCTCAGAAAGGGAGGCCATGGATGAAGGGTCGATGTGAGGGTAACTAAAACGGGTAGTCTCCCCTTGTATCCCTTTTTCATAAAAGGTTTGGATCATTTGAGCTCTTTGGGATCCGGAGCCTTCGACGCATAGGTAGATTTGGACGGCTACTCCGTTTTTGACGCGTCGTTGGGAGATGCCTGCGAATTTTTGACCATTGATGCTGAGGTCGTAGTCGCCTGGGCAGTAGGATTGTTCGATGGTGTAGGCGTCGATTTTTTGGTTATAGAGTTGTCTAATGAAGCTTACCATGTGTTCGTAGCCGTCGTGGATGCTGAGTGTTTTGGAGTTGGGATAGATGAAGGATAGGTTTAGGATTCCTTCATCTAGGACGACGGCGAGTCCGCCTGAGTTACGTACGATGGCTTGATAGCCGTATTCTTTTAGTTTTTGAATGCCTTCATTAAGATATGGGATTCTGGTATCTGGGATGCCAAGGACGACGGTGTTGTGATGGACCCATAGTCTGGCGGTAAAAGGGCTTAGGTTGTCTCCTACGGATAGACAGAGGGCGTCGTCGATGGCGAAGGAGTCTATGGCTGAGAATCCTGGTCCAAGATCAGATTGGTCGATGAGTCGGATGGGTTGGTTGTCGTTCATGTTCATTTCTCCTCGTGAAGGTTCTTTGATTTGATTCGGGTTTATTAAATGCGTTTTTTAGGAAACGATAAAACGTATGCTCGTTATTCTTGTTATAAGCTCAAATTAATTTGTCTATGCGTGACTATCCCCATTAATGCTCGGAAATCGGGGAGGGTATGCTCAAAATTCAAGGTTTTATGCGCGGTCTTTTTAATGTAATGCGCAACATATTCTTTTTAGGCTCAATTCATTTCTACTATGCTCATTTTTCAAGGTTAATGCGCAACTTGGTCGAAGACAATGCTCAGATCATATTCTTTTATGCGTGACATTTTCAGTCTAATGCTCACTCTTTCCTCAATAATCCCAGTTTATGCTTGCAAGCTCTGAAAAAAAGATCTTTCGTGTAATCTTTCGAATGGGTCTCTTATATAGTATAGCAAACTTGCATCAGTATATCTTTCTCATGTAAAATACGAAGGTGCAATGGACAAGCTTATGTTAGGAGGGGTGTCAATGGGGAATGAGTTTCGTATATGCGATGATTGCCAAGCAACAAATATTAAATCGCTCTTGCCTCGTCTTGAAAAAATAGACCCGGATGCTGAAGTGAAAATTGGTTGTCAGTCCTATTGTGGGCCTGGGCGGAAAAAGTCTTTTGCTTTTGTAAATAATCGTCCCATTTCGGCTCCTGATGAAGATACATTAATTGAAAAAATAGAGCAGAAGCTCGGGAAATAGAAAAGCATAGGTGCCCTGAACATCAACGTAAGGCGGGATTAGGATCGTCGGCTAAAGCCGTCACATCGTGTGACAACGCCGACGTGACCCACATCGTGTAGTCCCAAAGGAAACACGATTCGCTGAGTGAAACGATGTTGACTTATCGAGAGGAGAAGAGGGAAGCGACTCTAGTCGATAGGGCACCGGAGCTAGACAATAGAAAAGCATAGGTGCCCTGAACATCGACGTAAGGCGAGATTAGGATCGTCGGCTAAAGCCGTCACATCGTGTGACAACGCCGACGTGACCCACATCGTGTAGTCCCAAAGGAAACACGATTCGCTGAGTGAAACGATGTTGACTTATCGAGAGGAGAAGAGGGAAGCGACTCTAGTCGATAGGGCACCGGAGCTAGACAATAGAAAAGCGAAAACTCAGAAAAAAATTTTTTCCCCTTTGTGGGACCTGAATTCGACAAAAACTCGGTGCTAATCCCGAGTTTTTTCTATTGTTTGGAGGGTGTATAATAGATAAAGTGAAACTTTAAAACGTGGGGGATTTTTAAACCTATGGATTGTTAGCACCCAAGGGCATGACCTAAAGGCCCTTGAACCTATCGGATACTTTTATCCCTCATTTCCTCTTCTTGTTTTACTTATACTTAAGATTTGGGGTGGGGTTTTACTGCCATGAAAATAAAACATTAAATTTTTCATCCTTGTTGGTGAAGCTTGCTTCGTCCATGCGGGAATAAAATGTCGAATTGTTGTGAGGGAGAAGCTATGGGTTATCGAGACCTGAAGTTAAGTGAGGAAAAGGTTTTTAAGGATCCAGTGCATCGTTACATACATGTGAATGATCAAGTGATTTGGGATTTAATTGGGACGCCTGAGTTTCAAAGGTTAAGAAGGGTTCGACAGCTGGGGACGTCCTATTTGACGTTTCATGGAGCGGAGCACAGTCGCTTTAATCATTCTCTAGGTGTCTATGAAATCGTACGGCGCATCTTGGATAACTTTGAACATCGCCCAAATTGGGATCAGAGGGAAAGATTACTTTGTCTTGCAGCAGCATTGCTCCATGATTTGGGGCATGGTCCTTTCTCCCATTCCTTTGAAAAAGTGTTCAAGTTAGATCATGAAAATTTTACGAAGGCGGTCATCTTAGGGGATACAAAGGTGAATGGGGTTTTGTCTCGAGTGGAGCCTGATTTTCCACAAAAGGTGGCTGATGTCATTAATAAAACCTATGATAATAAGCTGGTTGTAAGCTTGATTTCGAGTCAGATAGATGCGGATCGGATGGATTATCTACAGCGCGATGCTTATTTTACGGGCGTAAGCTACGGTCATTTTGATATGGAACGGATTCTTCGGGTGATGCGTCCGATGGAGGACCAGGTAGTCATTAAGCAAAGTGGGATGCATGCAGTAGAAGACTACATCATGAGCCGATATCAGATGTATTGGCAAATTTATTTTCATCCGGTTACAAGAAGTGCAGAAGTGATTTTGTCTAAAATTTTGCATCGAGCCAAGGCTTTGTATGACGAAGGATATACTTTTAAACTAGCTCCTATCCACTTTGAAAGCTTCTTTAAGGGGAAGGTCGACCTACAAGCTTATTTAAAACTAGACGAATCGGTTGCGCTTTATTATTTTCAGCTTTGGATGGAAGAAGAAGATCCCATTCTTAGGGATCTTTGCCAACGGTTTGTAGAACGAAACTTGTTTAAATATATTGAGTTTAATCCGAATCAACCGATGAGCGAGTGGTTAGAGCTCCACCAACTATTTCAACGGGCTGGGCTCGACCCGGAATATTATTTGGTTGTGGATTCATCTTCTGATTTGCCTTACGACTTCTATCGCCCAGGAGAGGAAGGGGAGAGACTTCCGATCCATCTTTTACAGCCGTCAGGAGAGCTTCGTGAGTTGTCCAGACAGTCGGAAATAGTAGAGGCTATCTCCGGAAAGAAGCGGACGGATCATAAACTTTATTTTCCGTTAGATCGGATTGAGGCAATGTCTAGTAGAAGTAAAACGAAACAAAGGATACTTGAAATATTGGGGAGAGATTCTGATGTTCAATAATCATGCAAAGTTAATGCGGTTTTTTGCTGAAAGTGAGGAAGTAGTAGGGAGAAAAAAGCTCCAAAAGATGATTTTTATTTTGAAGAAACTTGGATTCCCGTTTGAAGAACGCTATGAATTTCATTTTTATGGACCTTATTCTGAGGAACTTACCCTCCGGACAGAGGAGCTTTGTGATTTGGGATTTTTAACGGAGTCTGAGGAACAAAAGTCCGGGTACAAACAATATCGATACACAGTGACTGAGGAAGGTCTCGCTTTTTTACAGATGTATCCTTCTCCTATTCCTGATGTGAGTTCCCAAGTGAAGTTGCTAAACGAACAAACTTCACGCTTTCTTGAACTCGTTTCTACTATTCTCTATTTTGATGAGTTAGAAGGAGATTCATTGAAAAATAAAGTTCTTTCAGTCAAAGATAAGCAGAATTATAGCAAAGAGGAATGGCAGGAAGCTGTTTTGTTCGTAGAAAAGTTGGGTGAATCAAGAGTAGGGGTTTAAGTTTCGCGGGAGTGCTCTTAAAGGTAGACATAACTTTATTTGAACATAAACAAGAAAGACAGCAGAAAAGCTGAGCATAGGTTTACCTGACTTTGAGCATAAATGATAAAAGATGCGCTTAGCAAACATAACTTGCGCATAGAAAGGCAGAGTTGCGCGGACGTCGAGAAAACCCGAGCATAAAACTTCAATTTTTGAGCATAGACCCTCTTATATCCGAACATAAACATGAAAATTAGCGCGAAGCGGATGGAAAACGAGCATATAATAAATAACTTGAGCATTAAATTTCACAAAGAAATGGAATTAATTAAGCTATCAAAGTAGTATCATAATAAGCTCAAAATAAGAAAAGCTCACGCGCCCTTGATCATCGACGTAAGGCGGTGAGGCCCACAAGATGTGGGTCACGTAGGCGTTGCCACACGATGTGGCGGTGATCCTCCGAGATAAAGGAAACACGGTTCAGGATGCGAGTCCGTTCGGTGTTGCGAATTATTTCGGTGGGACGAGTAATCGCAGTCCCAACACGATGTAGCTTTTTTAACCGAACCTCCTTCATCGATGTTGACTTATCGAAGGAGAGGAGGGAACCGACTCTAGTCGATAGGGCACTGGAGCTAGACAAATTTTATACTTTCTGGCAAAAAAAGACCGGCTCACAGCCGGTCTTTTACTATTCATTAATTATTTATCCGAAGCTCTTACACCAGCAGTGGCGTAATGATTCTTTGACATTTCCTCAATAATGATGGAAACAGCTTCTTTTGGTGCACCAGTTGTTTTGGTAACGGCAGCGGTTACTTCCTCAACAAGAGCTCTTTTTTGATCATCTGTACGGCCTTCTAACATCTGTACGGTAACGATGGGCATAAAAATCCTCCTTTATCTATCTTTTAATTTCTTCTTTTACATTTATTTTATTCGTGATTATTTTTGAGAATCCTTCTATAGATGAAGAGAAAACTCGGCTGTGATAAAATAGGAATACAAAGGTTATTTAAGGAGGATGGGTCATGTTCGATCAAAATAAAGAGAAGAAGAAAAATCAATTTACAATTATGAAGGACGATTCCACTGATGGTCACGGGGGATACGGGGTAGGCGCGTTGAGTTTAGAAAATATGACTCCAGTTATTGTTGACCCCAATGAGAAAAAGGCTTTCGTTGAGATGGGAGCTATGCATGCACGGAGTACCATTGAACGGGGAATCAAATTTTTAAAAAATAAAGAGGAGGTACTTAATGGGAAGCCATACTGGATTGCATGGGTTTGTGTTTCACAAAATGAAAAAGGACCTCATTACTCTGGAGTTGCTGCAAGTTTTATGACTGTAGACCGTGAAATTAGACGCGGCTACAAGCTTTTACCAGAGCATGTGAATCATATGGACAAATCCTTAAAAGGAAAAATTATCGTAGAGCATATGGATAGTTTATCAAAGCAATTGTTAAAAGACTTCCTTATCGAATTTAAGCCGAACTTTTGGGAAAATTCATCTGAGGAATTAAAAGCTGCTTTTAAATAAAACGAGTCAGTTCTTAAGAAAACATTTAAAAAATATGTAAATTCGAACAATAAAATTAATGCAAGTTATACTAGGACACGAAAAAGACCGGCCATGCTGCCGGTCTTTTTCAAAAGATAAAAGTATAAAATTTGTCTAGCTCCCGCGAAAAGCATCATCGAGTAATCTTCGCGCCGAGTAAGGAAAGCTACTTCGCAGAAACAAGTGCTTTTCTTGTTTCGAAGGGCGCTTGCGCTTTCCTTAGCAGATAGGAAAGTTTTATACTTTCCTATCTGCATAAGTGCAACTAAGGCATTCGCCACAAAGGCTTGGCGAGGCCAAGTTTTCTAATACTATCAGAATTTATAGTTTTAGTCGGTTGATAGTGTAAGTAAAACACCATTAGGACTTGACGATAAGGAAAGCTTTTCTTATCTTTAGAAAATCCAATCTATAATGCTTCTCCATCTGGATTTTTCTTTTTCTTGTTCTGGCTCTTCAGTTTCTTCAGATCCATCAGGCATATGGTCTGTACAATATTCAGTAGGTTCCGTTCCTTGTACAAAATAAGTTAGTCGTTGAGCGGGGCAGTAGGGTGTGGCTAACTGTCCTGAATGAGGATCAATGTAAACACCTTTGACTCCATCGGGTGCTTTGAATAATTCATAGGGTTGACCCTCATGTGCAGCTTCCATAAATCCTGCCCATATTTTTTTGGAGTAGCTATGTTCCTCCGTCTTTTCAAGATGTCGATTATCATCATAGCCAGTCCAAACAGCAGTGACAAGAGAAGGACTAAAGCCCACCATCCAACTATCACTTCTTGTCGTACCGGATTTTCCTGCATACTGTCGAGTTAACTCTGGCGCAATAGAAGCGCCAGTAACTCTCATATATCCATTGAGTTGTTCATCAAACATTCCCGTCATTAAATGGGATAAGACAAAAGCTAGTTTTTTATCGAGAACAGGTTTTTTCTTCTTATCTTCATGTTCATAAATTACATTCCCATCGGTATCTGTTACCTTTCGAATCGTATATGGAGATGTTGGAATTCCTTTGTTAGCCAGAAGACTATACGCACCCGCCATTTCAATGGGTGCAACGGAATACGTACCTAAGGCTAACGATGCATTGGCCGGGATCGGACCATGAATTCCAAATCTCTCTGCCGTATTCGCAACTTTTTCCGGACCTAAGAAAAGATTCGTTTTTACAGCATAGATATTGTCTGAAAGGGCAAGTGCAGTAGCGAGTGTAATTGGGGCATCAGCATAATACCCATTAAAATTACTTGGCTGATAAACAGTTCCATCCGCAAGCTCGAACTCGGTGGGCCGACTTTGTAACATAGTGTTTGGAGCATATCCATTCTCTAATGCTGCGTAATACAAAAAAGGCTTAAAGCTAGAGCCAGGCATTCGTTTCGCTTGAACAACTCGATTAAAGGGACTTTTATCAAAATCTCTTCCCCCAATTAGAGCGCTAATAGCCCCTGTCTTTGGATTAACAGCCAATGATGCAATTTGAATATCAGAATTAGTGTTAATTGTATTTTCAACCTCTTCTTCCATGGCAGCTTGGTGTTCAACATTTAGAGTGGTGTAAATTCGGAAGCCGCCACCTTTAATATCCTCGCGGGTAAGGTTTAGCTTTTTCCCAAGCTCTCGAATGACCAAATCTTGAAAGTAAGGGGCAACGGATGGTATCGAAGTTGTACCTCTTTCCTTCAAATCAAGAACTTCTCGCTTTGTGAGCAAAGATTCTGTCTTTGTCAGAAATCCCCTATCCTCCATGATATTAATAATATGTTGCTGTCTGTTTTTCGCCAATTCAAAATTGTTGTATGGGGAATACCGTGTAGGCCCCTTTGGGATTCCAACTAAGAAAAAGCCTTCCGCGGGAGATAATTCTTCCACACTTTTATGAAAATAGGTTTGAGCTGCAGCTTCAATTCCATAGGCACCATGACCATAAAAAATCGTATTAAGATAGCCCTCTAATATCGTGTCCTTGTCATAAAACATTTCCAGGCGAAGAGCATACAATGCTTCATTTAATTTTCTTTTCCACGTTTTTTCGTGATTTAAATATAGGTTTCGTGCATACTGCTGGGTGATGGTACTAGCACCTTGCGCCTTGGACATTGCTTTGATGTCTGCAATGACCGCACCAGCGATACGTTTGAAGTCAAATCCATTATGAGTATAAAAATGCTGATCTTCTACCTCTATCGTTGCATCAATGATAAAATTAGGGATTTCTTCTAAAGGGACCCAATACCGATTCTCATCACCTCTAATAACCCCAATCACTTGATCCTTAGAATCGTAAATCAGCGTATTATTGCTTTCAATAAGGGATGGTTCACCTTGTAGATAGGCATAGAAATAAATGCTTCCCAACCCGATAACACCTAGACCGAAAAAGAGTATACCAGCTAAGGCTGTTCCCTTGGCCCACTTTTTCCATTTCATTTTACGAAGCATGCCCACCCCTCTTTTCCTAAAAAATGATTACCACTAGTATGGGGAAAATGCTTTTAAAATAAACCTATAAAGGGTAAACTTTCCTAGGATGGAAAAAGGGTTGATTTTTTTTCGAATATCTCTATAATTTGATTGTTTAGTCCTAATAATAGAATCTGTAGGACTGACCGTAGAAAGGAAGATGTAACATGGATTTATGGTTTACCGAGAAGCAAACGGAAAATTTCGGTATCACCGCTCGAATCAAACAGACGTATCATTCGGAAAAAACCGATTTTCAACAGCTAGATATGGTGGAAACTGCGGAATGGGGAAATATGCTCATTTTAGACGGAATGGTCATGACCACTCAAAAGGACGAGTTTGTATACCATGAGATGGTGGCCCATGTACCTTTATTCACTCACCCTAACCCTGAACAAGTTTTAGTTGTAGGGGGAGGAGATGGAGGAGTTATTCGTGAAGTACTTAAGCACCCCCAAGTGAAAAAAGCGACACTAGTTGAAATTGACGGACAGGTTATCGAGTATTCGAAAAAATATTTACCCGAAATTGCCGGTGACTTAGATCAACCGCGAGTAGAAGTGAAGGTTGGCGACGGATTTATGCATATTGCTGAAAGCGACAATGCCTATGATGTCATTATGGTTGATTCAACAGAACCGGTAGGACCTGCTGTAAATTTATTTACTAAGGGATTTTACTCAGGTATTTCAAAGGCACTTAAAGAGGACGGCATTTTTGTTGCCCAATCAGATAATCCGTGGTTTAAAGGGGATCTCATACGCCAGGTAGTACGTGACGTAAAAGAGATTTTCCCAATCACCCGTTTGTATACGGCAAACATTCCAACCTACCCAAGTGGGATGTGGGCGTTTACTCTGGGAAGTAAGAAACATGACCCATTGGAGATCCCTGAGGAACGCTTCCATGAAATACCAGCAAAGTATTATACAAAAGAACTTCATAAAGCTGCCTTTGTGCTTCCGAAGTTCGTAAAAGATTTAACGGAATAGATCGACCCGAAAGAGGAGTGAAATAAACATGCGATTTGATGACGCATATTCTGGAAAAGTTTTCATTAAAAGTAATCCTTCCTATGAGGAAAGCAACATCGTAATTTATGGAATGCCTATGGATTGGACGGTTAGTTTTCGTCCAGGCTCTCGCTTTGGACCAAGACGTATTCGGGAGGTATCCGTTGGTTTAGAGGAATACAGTCCGTATTTGGACAAGCATTTAGAAAATATTCGTTATTTTGATGCGGGAGACGTTCCTCTACCATTTGGTAATCCCCAACGTAGTTTGGACATGATTGAAGACTATATTGGAAAGTTATTGGAAGATGGGAAATTCCCTCTTGGTATCGGCGGGGAACACTTAGTAACCTGGCCAGTGATTCAAGCTTTCCATAAAAAATATCCTGATCTTGTTTTGATCCATATAGATGCTCATGCCGACTTACGTGAGGAATACGAAGGTGAGTCACTTTCCCATTCCACACCGGTTCGTAAAGCATGCGGCTTAATTGGTGCAGAAAATGTATACTCTTTCGGAATTCGCTCAGGTGAACTAGCTGAATTTGAGTTTGCTAAAACAAGTGGCATGCATATGAGTAAATTCGATGTAGCCGAACCACTAAAGGCTGTGCTTCCATCTCTAGCAGGTCGTAATGTTTACGTAACCATTGATATTGACGTACTTGACCCAGCCTTTGCTCCAGGCACAGGAACCGCCGAAGCGGGAGGCATTACCTCTAAGGAACTACTTGAGGCTATCCATTTGATTGCACGTTCCGACGTGAAAGTAGTAGGAGCTGATCTAGTGGAAGTTGCTCCTATATATGATCCAACAGAGCAAACTCCAATTGCAGCAAGTAAATTTATTCGTGAAATGCTCCTGGGCTGGACTTGATTCTCTTGCATTTAGTAAGGTGGTGCCACTTTGGCATCGCCTTTTTAAATGTGCTGCTTGGTTTGGGAGGGGCTATTCACTCCTTTTTATGGAGCGCTTCACTTAAGGAGTGAATAGCGCGTCTCTATTAACGCGAAATGTGTTGTGTTCGAGGAAAAGGAGTGAATAGCGCGTCTCTATTAACGCAAAATGGCTTGAACTGGAGAAAAAGGAGTGAATAGCGCGTCTCTATTAACGCGAAATGTGTTGAACCCAAGAAAAGAGAGTGAATAGCCAGCTTCTATTGACGCGAAATGTGTTGAACCCAAGAAAAGAGAGTGAATAGCCAGCATCTATTGACGCGAAATGTGTTGTACCCAAGAAAAGAGAGTGAATAGACAGTTTCTATTAACGCGAAATGTGTTGTGTTCGAGGAAAAGGAGTGAATAGCGCGTCTCTATTAACGCGAAATGTGTTGTGTTCGAGGAAAAGGAGTGAATAGCGCGTCTCTATTAACGCGAAATGGCTTGTACCCAAGAAAAGGAGTGAATAGCCAGCTTCTATTGACGCGAAATGTGTTGAACCCAAGAAAAGGAGTGAATAGACAGCTTCTATTAACGCAAAATGACTTGTACCCAAGAAAAGAGAGTGAATAGCCAGCTTCTATTAACGCAAAATGGCTTGTACCCAAGAAAAGAGAGTAAATAGACAGCATCTATTAACGCAAAATGTGTTGGACCCAAGAAAAGAGAGTGAATAGACAGCTTCTATTAACGCAAAATGACTTGAACCCAAGAAAAGAGAGTGAATAGCGCGTCTCTATTAACGCGAAATGGCTTGTGTTCGAGGAAAAGGAGTGAATAGAGCATCTCTATTAACGCGAAATGACTTGTGTTCGAGGAAAAGGAGTGAATAGCCAGCTTCTATTAACGCGAAATGACTTGAACCCAAGAAAAGAGAGTGAATAGCCAGCATCTATTAACGCAAAATGTGTTGTACCCAAGAAAAGAGAGTGAATAGCCAGCATATATTAACGCAAAAATGAATCCTGCAAAGGAAAATAAGTAAATAGGATAGGAAACTACATATACAGCTTGAATTTTCATACCCAAACAGTTAAAATCATTACCATTCATAAGAAGAAAAGAACGCCATTTAAGGGGGATGCAGCCCACCACAAGGGAGGTAACGAATGCAATGGAATCTATCCCAGTCAGCCTTAAGCTCACTACTGAATCCAATGAGCGAGGACAAAAAGATATTATCACCATAAAAGAAGAGGGCCATTGCTACCAAGCTCCTAACCGAATGATCCTCCGATTTATTGAACATCAAGATGGGGGAGAAGACATACAAACAACCGTTACGATTCAGGAAAATCGCGTAGCCATTCGAAGGACGGGGCCTGTACAAATGCACCAAGTCTTTGTTCCCAAACAATGGACCGAAAACACCTATCATCATCCCTACGGATTATTTTATATGCAAACAAAAACCGACCATATCGAGCACCAATTTTCACCCAAAACTGAAAAAGGTCGGCTTTTCATCACCTATCTGTTACGATTGAACCAAGAAGAAGAGCAGGAAAAGCGTCAAAGACTAACCCTGACCTATCAAAGGAGGCAAACACAATGAATATAGTAGAAAAAACAGAACTCAAATTAAAAGAAGAAATTGCGGAAGCAGTCCTAAAAGCAGGACTCGCAACCAAGGAAGAGCTCCCAGACGTCGTCCTTGAAACCCCAAAAGACAAGGGTCACGGAGACTACGCAACCAATATGGCCATGCAACTCGCCCGCATCGCCAAAAAAGCTCCACGTGCCATCGCCGACGAGCTAGTCCGAAACTTTGATCAAACCAAAGCCTCCATTCGCAAAGTCGAAATCGCAGGCCCAGGCTTCATCAACTTTTTCATGGACAACACATACTTAACCGACCTGCTCCCAACCATCCTAAAAGCAGGCGAAGAATACGGAAGCACCAACACCGGTAACGGACACAAAATCCAAGTCGAGTTCGTATCCGCCAACCCAACCGGCGACCTCCACCTAGGACACGCCCGCGGTGCCGCAGTCGGAGACAGCCTCTGCAACATCCTAGATAAAGCAGGCTACAACGTCTCCCGAGAATACTACATCAACGACGCCGGCAACCAAATCAACAACCTAGCCCTATCTGTAGAAGCACGCTATTTCCAAGCCCTTGGGGAAAAATGGGACATGCCAGAGGATGGCTATCATGGGAAGGATATCATAGCACTCGGGCAACAACTTGCCTCCGAGCAGGGGGATAAGTGGAAACACGAGGATGCAGACTCACGTCTCACCTTTTTCCGTGAATACGGACTGAATTATGAATTAGAAAAACTAAAGAAAGACTTGGCGGATTTCCGTGTAAGATTTGATGAGTGGTTTTCTGAAACCTCCTTATATAAAAATGGAAAGATCGATCTTGCTCTCGATGCTCTCCGTGACAGAGGTCATTTATATGAGCAGGATGGAGCAACTTGGTTCCGTACGACACCTTTTGGAGACGATAAGGACCGAGTGTTAATCAAGCAAGATGGTAGCTATACTTATTTAACTCCCGACATTGCTTACCATCGCGATAAACTGGAACGTGGATTTGAAACGTTGATCAACATTTGGGGGGCAGATCATCACGGCTATATTCCGCGTATGAAAGCAGCTATTCAAGCCCTAGGATATAACGAAGATACTTTAGAAGTGGAAATTATCCAAATGGTGAATCTGTTCCAAGGTGGAGAACGGGTTAAAATGAGCAAACGTACAGGGAAAGCTGTGACGTTAAAGGATCTCATGGAGGAAGTCGGAATAGATGCTGTGCGCTACTTCTTCGTTATGCGTTCTAGTGATTCCCATTTAGATTTTGATATGGACTTAGCGGTTTCTAAATCGAATGAAAACCCAGTTTATTATGTCCAATACGCCCATGCTCGAATCTGTAGCATGCTCCGTCAAGCAGAGGAGAAAGGAATCCATTTGGATTTTTCTAAGGTAGATCCAACTATTTTAACTTCCGAAAAAGAGGTCGATTTATTGAAAAAACTTGGAGATTTTCCAAGCATCGTAGCCGATGCAGCTGAACGCCGTCTGCCGCATCGAATTACACAGTATGTCTTTGATCTATCTTCAGAGTTACACAGCTTTTATAATGCAGAAAAAGTATTGGACCTTGAAAATCAAGAACGTACCCTAGCACGCTTAGCCCTAGTCGAGGCTGTCCGCCAAACGATCTCTAACGCACTTCGTTTAATTGGCGTTAAAGCACCGGAAAAAATGTAAAAAGCTATTAAAAACACATGCGATAAAGATATCGCATGTGTTTTTGTTATAAGATAAGAAATCATTATGGCTCGTATGGATTTTTGAATTGCTTGGCAAATTTAAGTGTCAGCACCAACGCACATGTAAAAAATAAGAGGAAGCCGTCAAAGATTACGAATCCAACATCTCCAACAATCCTCTATATTGAGACAACGTCTTTTCGTCTTTCACAAACTCTCCAGACTTCACATACAAAATCTCTCCTGAACCATCTTGGATTTGATTGCAATTCTCTAGAATTCTCTTTAGGTTTTTAGCCGTTCCGTAATTCCCGGATATAATATCCACTTCTTCTCCAAATATTTTTCTCAAGCTAGCGGTAAAATACGGAAAATGGGTACAACCAAGGACAACTGTCCCATACTGAGGAATATCAAAAGAAGATAGTTGTTCTTCTAGATAAGGAATTATTTTCTCTTCCCTAAACTCAAATTCCTCTGCAAATTCCACAAGTCCTGGAAGAGGCAAACTATCAACAATGTCATCCTTACCTAGGCTTTTTAAAAGGTTATGAAACTTTTCTTCTTTTAGTGTTAAACGAGTAGCTAAGACTAGGACCCTTTTTTGTTTTTCTTCAAAGTTTTGAACGGCAGGTTTTACAGCAGGTTCAATTCCTAGGATAGGGAAATCATACTTTTTGCGCAGATCCTCTACAGCAATACTAGTTGCTGTGTTACAAGCAATTACGATAGCTTTAACTCCCTGGTTTGCCAAGAAATCAGCGGCTTGAAAAATATAATCTCTGACTTCTTCCTTCGGCTTTTCTCCATAAGGAGCGTGGAAGGTGTCAGCATAGAAGATATAATCCTCCTTAGGTAATAATTTTAAGGCTTGATGTAGCACAGTTAGGCCACCAATGCCTGAATCAAAAAAACCAATTTTCATGACGTCAATCATCTCTTTCTGATAATATACACTTTCGTTGAACTTATAGTTTTCCAATCCTCTAAAAGAACATTTTACAGGGGAAATTGGCGAATTTCTAGTGGGGGTTTTTCTTTCCGAAAGAAAACGAGCGCCTTCAAAGCGCCCGTCTCGTTATAGCAATCCTCTTACAAGGTATCCTATTTGTCCTACTATTCGTGTACCGATAGGAATTTCTTTCAATCGCTCTTTCGTTAAAGGAATGCTTCTTTCTAAGTCAGAAAAATAGATGCTTCTAACGTTCTGAATAAAAACAGGATCCTTAAAAAATACATTTACTTCTTTATTTAATCGTAAGGAACGATAATCCATGTTTGCCGTTCCAACATCACATATTTTTTGATCAATGATAATAACTTTGGAATGATAAAAACCCTCTTTAAACTGATGAACCTTGATCCCTTTAGGGACAGCCTTTTTGGAAAAATACAGGGTTGTCTCTTTTACAAGGGGATGATCTTTTTTAATGGGGACGATAACACTTACCTTTACACCACGAGCAGCAGCTTGGAACAGGGAATTCAATAAACGGCTGGATGGAATGAAATAAGGAGTCCCTATTAATATTTCTTCTTGGGCGTTATCAAATAATTGGATCCAAGTATCCTCAAGGTGAACCCCGTCTGTTGGGAAGACTTTTGTGAGCATTTGATTTGGTTGTTCTTTAGGAGCAATTTTTGTATGGGAAAGCTCTTTTCCTGTGGTTAATTTCCAATCAGCTATAAACACATCGGAAAGTTGAGAAACCATCCGACCTTTCACACGCAAATGATAGTCACGCCAATTCCCGAATTTTGGATCCTTTCCGATATATTCCTTTCCGACGTTATATCCCCCTGTATATCCAATCTCACCATCGATTACAGTGATCTTCCGATGATTTCTTCGTTGAATTTTATAAAAAAGAAAAGGGAAGGAAGGAGATTGGGAATAAGCAAAGTTCACTCCGCTATTTTGCAGTTCTTGTATATCTTTTTTAGAAAATTTAAAACTGCCAAAGCGGTCTAATAAGAGATAAACCTTTACACCTTGTTGAGCTTTTGATTTTAAAATGGATAAAAGTTCTTGGCTAATTGGATCTTTTGTAATGGTGAAAAACATCATATATATACTGGATTTCGCATGATTTAATTCTTGAAACATAGAATCAAATAAGCGAATTCCATTATCGATAAAATCTAAAGATGCGGGGACTTCATCAAAATTAAAAACTTGTGGCTTTTTGTGATGGCTTTTTTGACCAGACCAGAAATCCAACCAAGCTAAAAATATAAAAAGAAGTACTGCTGTGATTCCTATAATAATCCATTTCAAACAAGTACAGCTCCTTTCTCACTCTGCTGCTAATCAAATAGGTTTTGTTAATCCGTGATTAATTATACTACATACCTGTTAGAAAATAAGTACAATTTGGTGAAGGAAATGTGTTGACTGAATGTTCATTCATATTTTAAACTAGTAGTAATAGAATTCAGAATTAATATTATTTTTAGCAAATAGGGAAGGATGAAACTTTCGTGCAATTAAGGCAAAGGCTTGCACTCAATAGTATAAGGGTTTCAAAGAAAGAATGAACGAACACCATGTTTCTAAGCAAAATGCAAGCGCTTAACAACGGATGAGAAATTACAAAGGGGGAAGACTGAAATGTTATGGCTAAATTGGATAGCCTTTCTGGCAATCACAATCTACGGACTTTATTTATTTGTACAAGTAGTACGAACTCGAATTGCTTATATTCGCTTAGGTAAAAAAGTTGAATTTGATAACAATGTGAAAGAAAGACTGAACAAGATTTGGGTGTATGTATTTGGTCAGAAAAAACTATTGAAGGATAAAAAATCAGGAACGATGCATGTCATGATGTTTTATGGGTTTATCCTTGTTCAGTTCGGAGCTATTGATTTTATTTGGAAGGGGTTAGCTCCAGGGTCCCATCTACCGTTAGGACCGTTGTATCCAGGCTTTACATTCTTCCAAGAAATCGTCACTTTGGTCATTTTAGTAGCTGTTTTTTGGGCGTTCTACCGACGTTATATTGAAAAATTAGTGCGGCTGAAGCGAGGATTTAAAGCAGGTCTTGTTTTAATTTTTATTGGAACCTTAATGATTTCTGTATTATTAGGAAATGGAATGGATTTAGTATGGCATGGTCATGAAGGAAGCTGGACAGAGCCTGTAGCAAGTGCAATCGCCGCAGCATTTAGCTGGTTGCCTCCTGTAGCAGCAACAACTATTTTCTATGTATCATGGTGGATTCATTTACTAATTTTGTTAACTTTCCTAGTGTATGTTCCTCAATCAAAGCACGCTCACTTACTAGCGGCACCAGTAAATGTTTATGTGTCTAGAAATACACCACCTGGGAAGTTGTCTAAAATTGATTTTGAAATGGATGAGGAAAGTGAAGAAGAAGTTTCCTTTGGAGTTGGAAAAATTGAAGACTTCAATCAACTGCAAATGATTGATTTTTATGCTTGTGTGGAATGTGGCCGCTGTACGAGTGTTTGTCCAGCAACTGGAACCGGTAAAATGCTCTCACCGATGGATTTAATTGTGAAGCTCCGCGATCATTTAACTGAAAAAGGGGCAGCAATCACGGGCCGATCTCCATGGGTTCCGTCCTATGCCTTTGCAAATACGGCTGGAAATCAGTTGGCTCAAGCTGGCACTGATGAAGCTGCAGCTACTATCGAGGGGTTTAAGGAAAAACAATTGATTGGCGATGTCATTACAGAAGAAGAGTTGTGGGCATGTACGACATGTCGAAATTGTGAGGACCAATGCCCAGTGATGAATGAACATGTTGATAAAATCATTGATCTTCGCCGCTATCTTGTTTTAACAGAAGGGAGAATGGACCCTGATGCACAGCGTGCGATGCAAAATATCGAGCGCCAAGGAAACCCTTGGGGACTTTCCAAAAAAGAACGTGAGGATTGGCGCACTCTTGAAGAGGATGTTGAGATTCCAACAGCTAAGGAACTTCAAAAAGCAGGCGAAGAATTTGAATACTTATTCTGGGTAAGTTCTATGGGCTCTTATGATAATCGAAGTCAAAAGATTGCTCTTGCCTTTGCTAGACTTATGAATGAAGCTGGCATTAAGTTTGCGATTTTAGGGAATAAAGAAATGAACTCTGGGGATACAGCTCGCCGTCTAGGAAATGAATTTTTATTCCAAGAGCTTGCAGAAAAAAATCTAAAGGAATTTGAGAAATATGGCGTGAATAAAATAGTAACGATTGATCCGCATGCCTATAATATTTTCAAAAATGAGTATCCTGATCTTGGTTTTGAAGGAGAGGTTTACCACCATACCGAATTGTTGGCTCAATGGGTAAAAGAAGGTCGTCTCACTCCAAAATATGAAGTGAACGAAACGATTACTTATCATGACTCTTGTTATCTTGGTCGTTACAACGAAGTCTATGAACCACCTCGCGAAATTTTGAAGGCTATTCCAGGTGTGAAGCTGGTGGAAATGAACCGTAACCGACAAAACGGCATGTGCTGTGGTGCTGGTGGAGGGCTCATGTGGATGGAAGAAACAACTGGAAACCGAATTAACGTCGCAAGGACAGAGCAAGCTTTACAAGTATCCCCATCCATGATCTCTAGTGGATGTCCATACTGTTTAACCATGCTGAGCGATGGAACAAAGGCCAAGGAAGTAGAAGAAACAGTAGGTACACAGGATGTTGCTGAAATTCTCCTTCGTTCTGTAATGGAACCGAAAAAAGAAGAAGTATCAGCTTAAAAAAGGAATTATTGAATTAATATAGAAATAGTAATAATAAGACAAAGGGGTTTAAATATATTTAGAAAAGATAGGCTTCTGCAGAGAGAAGGAAGAAGATGCAGAGCCTACTTTTCTGACTGTTTGTCGAGCGAGCGTTCAATCACGTGATTTTGAAGAAGGGTCAGCTGCGCTTAGACGAGAAATTTTGAGCTGAAACTGAAGTTTCTGAGCATAAAGCAGCTATACCGCGCAAAGGTTGAGTTATACCCGCGCATAAAATTTAAAAAGGTGAGCATAGTTTGGAGGAAAGTCGCGCATTGAATTAAAAAGATGCTCTAAAAATAGATGATTTGAGCATACAAAGATAGATCTGAGCATTGCCCCAAATAACCCGCGCATAAAACTTAAAATTTTGATCATAGACCTAGAGATGCCGCGCATTATCGTAAAAAATCACGCATAGAGAAAGGGAATTGAGCTTATAGCAATTAATTTGAGCATAGAGCATTTCTGTAAGATACAACGTTAACAATCTTTTAGAAAGTCCATAAAACCTAAGATAAATTGAAAACGTTATCAAAATACAAACAAAGGGGAGAAGGAGAATGACAAAAACGGTGATTGTTTCTGGAGCAAGAACTCCATTTGGAAAGTTAGGAGGTGCGTTAAGCTCACTTACCGCATCACAGCTTGGGGGAATTGTGATTAAAGAGACATTGCAACGAGCGAACTGGAAGGGAGAAGAGGTTGACGAGGTTATTATGGGAACGGTTCTTCAAGGGGGACAAGGGCAAATCCCATCTCGACAAGCTGCTCGCAATGCTGGAATTCCGTGGGAAGTTAAGACAGAAACAATTAACAAGGTTTGTGCTTCAGGAATGCGTAGCGTAACCATGGCTGATCAATTTATTCGTTTAGGGGAAGAGGAGGTCATTGTTGCTGGGGGAATGGAAAGTATGAGCAATGCACCTTACTTCATGCCTAAAGCAAGATGGGGATTCCGCATGGGTGACCAAACGGTGAAAGACATGATGGTTCATGATGGGCTAACATGTTCCTTTGAAGAGGTTCACATGGGGAACTATGGAAATGACACGGCTAAGGAACTTGATTTAACACGTGAGGCACAAGATGAATGGTCCTATGAAAGCCATCGAAGAGTTTTTGATGCAATGGAAAACGGTCGCCTTCAGGAAGAAATTGTGCCTGTTGAGGTTCCGCAAAGAAAAGGTGATCCAGTAAAAGTAGAACGAGATGAAGCTCCAAGAAAAGATACATCTGTCACTTCCCTCAGCAAGCTTCGACCTGTATTTGATCCAACAGGTACGATCACTGCGGGAAATGCCCCAGGGGTGAATGATGGAGCGTGTGCCATGTTGCTCATGTCTGAAGAAAAGGCAGAAAAGTCAGGAGTTACACCTTTAGCCACTATCCTTGCACACGCAGAAATTGCAGTGGAAGCGAAGGATTTTCCAAAAACACCAGGTCTAGTCATTGAAAAACTCTTAAAGAAAACAGGCAAAACCGTAGATGATATTGATCTATTTGAAGTAAATGAAGCATTTGCAGCAGTTGCTTTAGCAAGTGAAAAAATTGCCGGACTTGATCCAGCAAAAGTGAATGTCAACGGTGGTGCCGTGGCACTTGGACATCCAATAGGAGCAAGTGGAGCAAGAATCATCCTCACTCTTGCATACGAACTAAAACGTCGCGGAGGCGGTATCGGAATAGCAAGCATCTGCTCAGGCGGCGGCCAAGGCGACGCCATCATGATCCAAGTTAAATAGGTGTGTTGGTAGGGACGGTTCTCGCCAACACGAAACTGTGTTGATAAGAACCGTCCCCACCAACACGGGCAACCACCAACACGGGCAACCACCAACACGGGCAACCACCAACATAATTACGAATCTTTAAAGGGGGAGAATGATGGATATTAAGCAGGTTATGGTTATTGGGGCAGGTCAAATGGGGGGAGGGATCGCGCAGGTTTGTGCGCAAGCAGGATATCAAGTGGTCTTGCAGGACATTTCGGAGGATGCTCTCACCAATGCTCTTCAACGAATGGAAAAGTTATTAGATCGTGCAATTGAAAAAGGGAGAATGACAGCTGATGAGAAGGCAGCAACTTTAAACAACATCCAAACAGCAACAGAATTAAATGCTGCTAATAACGTAGATCTTGTGATTGAAGCAGCCACAGAAAATATGGAGATAAAAACGAAAATCTTTGAACAGCTAGATGCCATAGCACCAGAACATACTATTCTAGCGACCAATACCTCTTCGCTTCCAATTACAGAAATAGCAGCAGCAACTAAGCGTCCGACGCAGGTCATTGGAATGCACTTTATGAATCCAGTTCCAGTGATGAAGCTGGTGGAAATCATTAGAGGGCTAGCAACATCAGATGAAGTCTATCAATCTATTGAAGACATGACAAAAAAATTAAACAAGGTCCCCGTAGAAGTGAATGATTTCCCTGGCTTTGTATCAAACCGAATCCTTATGCCGATGATCAATGAAGCCATTTATACGGTATATGAAGGAGTGGCTACGCCAGAAGCGGTCGACGAGGTAATGAAGCTTGGAATGAATCATCCGATGGGGCCACTAACTTTGGCGGATTTTATCGGGCTAGATACTTGCCTCTATATCATGGAAGTTTTATATGAAGGCTTTGGGGATAGCAAATACCGTCCATGTCCTTTACTTAGAAAATATGTAAAAGCCGGATGGTTGGGTAAAAAATCAGGACGCGGCTTTTATGTATATGACAAATAGGCCTATCAGTAAAGGGGTGATGACATGAATCTTCAATTTTCAGAAGAGCAGCTCATGCTTCAAAAAATGGTCCGGGATTTTGCCCAAGAAGTCGTTCAACCAGCCGTTGAGCAAATGGAAAAAGAAGACCGTTTTCCACGAGAGGTTATCGAAAAAATGGCCGAACTCGGACTGATGGGTATCCCAATACCAGAAAAGTATGGTGGGGCGGGGATGGATTTCATCTCCTATATCATGACCATCCATGAGCTATCGAAGGTAAGTGCTACTTTGGGAGTCATTTTGTCCGTTCACACATCTGTAGGGACAACGCCTATTTTATATTTTGGGAATGAGGAGCAAAAACAAAAATACATTCCAAAGCTTGCTTCTGGAGAGTATTTGGGTGCCTTTGCCTTGACGGAAGCAGGTGCCGGGTCTGACGCGTCCAGCCTAGTAACACGCGCTGTCCGACAGGGAGAGAACTACATCTTGAATGGCGCGAAAATGTTCATTACGAATGGGGGCGAGGCAGATACATATATCGTTTTTGCAAGAACAAGCCCTGAAAAAGGTTCTAAGGGTGTGTCGGCATTTGTCGTGGAGAAGGATACGCCTGGGTTAATCATTGGTAAAAAAGAGAAGAAGATGGGGCTTCGTGGGTCGAATACGGTGGAACTACGTTTTGAGAATGCGGTGGTGCCTGTGAGTCAGCGTCTTGGGGCTGAGGGGGAGG
This sequence comes from Bacillaceae bacterium S4-13-56, assembly GCA_040191315.1. Taxonomy (NCBI): domain Bacteria; kingdom Bacillati; phylum Bacillota; class Bacilli; order Caryophanales; family Bacillaceae; species Bacillaceae bacterium S4-13-56. The sequence continues at coordinate 49,302 of JAWJLM010000025.1, forward strand.
GCTTTAAGATTGCGATGGCTAATTTGGATGTGGGCCGGATTGGGATTGCAGCTCAAGCTCTTGGAATTGCGGAGGCTGCTCTTGAGTCTTCGGTAAGGTATGCGAAGGAGCGGGAGCAGTTTGGAAAGCCGATTTCTCATCAGCAAGGAGTTTCGTTTAAGCTTGCGGATATGGCGACGGAGGTGGAGGCTGCTAAACTATTAGTCTATCATGCGGCATCCCTAATGGGACAAGGCCTTTCTGGTGGAAAAGAGGCTTCGATGGCGAAGATGTTTGCTTCTAATACGGCAGTGAAGACGGCGATTGAGGCTGTTCAGGTGCATGGGGGCTATGGGTACACCGAGGATTATCCAGTGGAGCGTTTGTTCCGTGATGCAAAGATTACACAAATATACGAGGGTACGAATGAGATTCAGCATATTGTAATCAGTAATCATGTGTTAAAAGATTAGGGGGAATAGAAGATGAATTTTCAGTTAACAGAAGAGCAGGAAATGTTAAGAAAAATGGTACGGGATTTTGCGAAGAAGGATGTTGAGCCTACAGCAGCTGAGCGTGATGAAGAGGAGCGCTTTGACCGTGAGATTTTCGATAAGATGGCGGAGCTTGGTTTAACCGGGATTCCGTGGCCGGAGGAATATGGTGGTATTGGTGCGGACTATGTGAGTTATGTGATTGCTGTGGAGGAGCTGTCTCGAGTGTGTGCTTCAACAGGGGTAACTTTGTCAGCACATTTATCATTGGCAAGCTGGCCGATCTTTAAGTATGGAAGCGAGGAGCAGAAAAAGACTTTCTTGACTTCACTAGCAACTGGGGAAAAACTAGGAGCTTATGCATTGTCTGAGCCAGGAGCAGGATCGGATGTTGCCTCGATGAGAACGACTGCTAAAAAAGATGGAGACTACTATGTGCTTAATGGAAGCAAGGTGTGGATCACCAATGGTGGTGTTGCGGATTTATATATTGTGTTTGCGAAAACTGATGTAGATGCCAAACATAAGGGAATCAGTGCGTTTATCGTGGAAAAAGGTACACCTGGATTTACGTTTGGGAAGAAGGAAAAGAAGCTCGGTATCCGTTCTTCTCCAACGACTGAATTAATTTTTGAGAATGCTAGAGTTCCAGCTGCTAATATGCTTGGGGCAGAAGGGGAAGGTTTTACAATTGCAATGACAACCCTTGATGGGGGTCGAAATGGAATTGCCGCTCAGGCAGTGGGAATTGCTCAAGGAGCACTTGACGCAGCTGTCGCTTATGCAAAAGAGCGTGAGCAGTTTGGGAAACCAATTGCCAAGCAGCAAGGAGTTTCCTTTAAGTTGGCTGATATGGCAACCGAAATTGAGGCATCACGTCTATTAACCTATCAGGCGGCATGGCTTGAATCCCAAAGGCTACCTTACGGAAAAGCGTCGGCCATGTCTAAGCTTTTTGCTGGGGATACGGCCATGAGAGTGACCGTTGAAGCGGTTCAAGTATTTGGTGGGTACGGCTATACGAAGGATTACCCTGTAGAGCGTTACATGAGAGATGCGAAAATCACTCAAATCTATGAAGGAACGAATGAAATTCAGCGTTTGGTTATTGGTAGAATGCTAACGCAGGAGTAATTCTTATTCCAGTTTATTCCACTTGAACGGGCAGTCCTACCCCCGCCTCAGATGTCATAAGTAAAACAAGAAGAGTAGGTGGGGGATAAATGTCCAATTGGTTCAAGGGCCTTCCATCAGTGGAAGACGGCCACTGATGGAAGTTTCACTTTATAGGATTGGAGAACAGTGTTCGTATTGCTGTGTAAAATTAGGTGACGAACTTTTTCTAATTCGACGTAAATCTAGCGCGACTTCGGCATAGAAGCAGAGAAACCAAATAAAAGAGCGACGAACTAGGCAAGACTTCGATGCCAATCAAAGTAAAATCAGAAATACATGCCGAACCTAACAATAGCGAACACAATTAATTAACTAAACTCAAACTCAAATCCAATGCAAAACAAGAAAGGAGTCCACATCCCTTGAATTCTAACTCAACCGTACTCATCGAGCGCCTTAAAAACAAAGACCAGCGTGCCTTGGCCCGATTGATTTCCATGATCGAGAATGACCATCCAGATAAACTCACTATCATGAGTGAAATTTATCACCAGTCCAATAATACTCATTATATAGGGATCACTGGTGCCCCGGGTGCTGGGAAAAGTTCACTTGTGAATCAGCTCATTCACACCTTACGCCAAAAAAACAAAACCGTTGCTGTGGTAGCTGTGGACCCAACAAGTCCGTTCAGTGGAGGAGCTATTCTTGGGGACCGCACGAGGATGTATAAACATTTTAGTGACGATGGGGTTTTTATAAGAAGCATGGCTACAAGAGGGAGCCTAGGCGGCTTGGCGAGAGCTACGAAAGATGCTGTTAGAGTATGTGGAGCCTTTGGATTTGATGTAGTTTTTATTGAAACGGTCGGTGTCGGCCAATCTGAGCTAGATGTCATGAAGATAGCTGATACGACCGTAGTTGTCCTTACTCCGAATAGTGGGGATGTCCTGCAAATATTTAAAGCGGGGATCATGGAAATTGCTGATCTTTTTGTAATTAATAAAGCCGATCTGCAAGGGGTTCAGAGGCTTAAAAATCAGTTGAGCGAATTTATTCATATAACAGCCACTGATGAGTGGATATTTCCCATTATTGAAACGATTTCTACTGAAGGAAAAGGTATTGAAGAGCTATGGGAAGCCATCCAAAAGCACAAGAAGACCACACATAAAAAACTGTATCAGCGTGAACATGAAATCTATGAACTTATCCGAGAAGAACTCCTTAAAGAAGTACAACAAATGATTGAGCAAGACCCAACGAAACAATTGGCACTCCAACAGGAACAGTCGGATCCTTATAAGTTAGCAAAACAATGGGTGAAAGAATGGACGGAAGGGAGGAAGCCCCCTAATGACCCTGGAAAAGGTTCCGAGCACGATTAAAGATGAACGCTTAATTGCCATTCGTCGGGAGCAAATGATAAAAGCAGCCGTCATCCTATTCAAGGAAAAAGGATTTCACCGTACAACCACAAGAGAATTGGCGAAGACCGCAGGCTTTAGCATCGGTACGCTCTATGAGTATATTCGAAAAAAAGAAGATATTCTTTTCCTTGTCTGTGATTCCATTTATGAGAGGGTAAAGGAAAGAATGGATCAAATCATTGATCTTAAGGAAGAATCACAGGAAAACCTAACATGTGCGATCCGGGCCTATTTTACTTTAATGGATGAAATGCAGGATGAAGTACTCGTCATGTACCAGGAAGTAAAAGCTCTTCCAAAAGAAGCGCAGGATTACGTTCTAAAAAAAGAGAAGGAAATGGTCCACATGCTACAAATCGTTATTCAAAACAGCTTGGATGAGGAAAAGACAGAAGACGAGGTATTTCTCATTGCAAATAATATTTTTGTGCAAGGACAGATGTGGGGATTCCGTCGTTGGGCGCTTCAAAAAAAATACGACCTAGATACTTATTGTGAACTCCAAATTCGTAACCTTATCCACGGGATTTTATAAAAGGAATCTCTGGAAAGAGTATGATGACACATACGTAAATCCATTGCGATTTCACAAGAAAACTAGATGGGAGGAAGAACTATGAACAAAGGGGAACGTTACCAACCAAAACATCCGGTGCGCTTTGTCACTGCATCGAGTTTATTTGACGGACATGACGCATCCATCAACATTATGAGAAGAATTTTGCAAGCATCAGGAGCAGAAGTTATTCACCTCGGCCACAATCGATCGGTCGAAGAAGTCGTCACAGCCGCTATCCATGAGGACGTCCAGGGCATCGCCGTCTCCTCCTACCAAGGCGGACACGTCGAATATTTCAAATACATGATCGACCTCCTCAAAGAACGAGGAGCCAGCCACATCAAAGTTTTCGGAGGTGGAGGGGGAGTCATCATCCCAAGAGAAATGAAAGAACTCCACAACTATGGCGTCTCACGCTTGTTTTCACCAGAAGACGGACGCGAGCTTGGACTCGAGGGCATGATCGAGCATATGATCAAAGAATGCGACTTTCCAACACCACTTGATCAACAAACAGCCATCGAGAACCTCAACAAAGGAGACTATCAATCTATCGCCAAACTCATCACCTACGTAGAAAATACATCCGAAGAGAAAACCAAAGATCTTTTAGAAAAAATCAGCCATAAGACATCCAAAACAGTTCCAGTGCTTGGTATAACGGGGACAGGGGGAGCTGGAAAAAGCTCACTAACCGATGAACTTATTCGCCGTTTTGTGAACAAAATCCCAAAACGACGTGTGGCCGTTCTTTCTGTAGATCCAACGAAAAGAAAAACGGGTGGAGCTTTACTCGGTGATCGAATTCGTATGAATGCTATTTTTAATGAGAGAGTGTATATGCGTTCCCTTGCCACTCGAGACTCTCGCAGTGAGCTATCCAAAGCTATTTCAGATGCCATTCAAGTTGTGAAAGCAGGAGGATTTGATCTAATCATTGTGGAAACCTCTGGGATTGGGCAAGGAGATGCAGCCATAACAGATGTGAGTGACCTTTCGATGTACGTCATGACAGCTGAATTTGGGGCTCCTACCCAGTTAGAAAAAATAGATATGATTGATTTTGCTGATTTTATTGTTATTAATAAGTTTGAACAAAAGGGATCAGAGGATGCCTTCAAACAGGTTCAAAAGCAATATTCACGTAGTCATATGCTTTTTCATGAGGATGAATCAAAGTTTCCTATATTCGGAACGATTGCAAGTCAATTTAATGACTCAGGGACCAACAACTTATTTTCCGCAATCATTGAAAAAATGAATGAGAAATATGATTGGAATGAGGAAATTCCGTTTGAGAAAACGAGCAACGTCCAAAAGCAAAATGTCATCATTCCGAATGAACAACGCCATTATTTGCGAGAAATTTCATCGACAGTTCGTAACTACCATAAAAAAGCGGAGGAGCAAGCGGAACGTGCAAGAAAATGGTACCAGCTAGAAGGTGTCCTTAAAGAAGTAGACGATACTCCTACCATTGAAGTTTTGCAAGAGAAAAAAGAGAAAGTGGAAGCCTCTCTTGAGCCAGATTTAAAAAACCAGCTCCAAAATTGGGATGACAAAAAGAAACAATACGAACAAGATACGATGACTTTTAAGGTAAGAGACCGCGAGATTACCATGGACCTTACCACAGAAAGTCTATCAGGACTGAAAATTCCAAAGGTCCTTTTCCCTTCGTTTCAAGATTGGGGAGATCGTCTCCTTTGGTTGATGAGGGAGAACGTTCCTGGAGCGTTCCCGTTCACGGCAGGAGTTTTTCCGTTTAAGAGAAAGGGAGAGGATCCAAAGCGTCAATTCGCTGGAGAAGGTACACCAGAACGTACAAATCGTCGTTTTCATTATCTCTCTCAAGAGGACGACGCCAAGCGGTTAAGTACAGCTTTTGACTCTGTCACACTTTATGGAGAAGACCCCAATGAACGTCCTGATATCTATGGGAAAGTTGGAGAAAGTGGTGTCAGTGTTTGTACGTTAGAAGATATGAAAAAATTATATGCCGGCTTTGACTTATGTGCTCCGTCAACCTCAGTATCTATGACAATTAATGGACCCGCACCAATTATCTTAGCTATGTTCATGAATACAGCCATCGATCAGCAGCTCGAAAAATTCAAAGAAGAGAATGGTCGTGAACCTAATGCAGAAGAAACGGCCCAAATAAAAGCCGAAACCCTTTCTGTTGTGAGAGGGACGGTCCAAGCGGATATTTTGAAAGAAGACCAAGGTCAAAACACTTGTATATTCTCTACAGAATTTGCCTTACGAATGATGGGAGATATACAGCAATATTTTATTGATCAAAAGGTGCGAAACTATTATTCAGTTTCAATATCCGGATATCATATTGCCGAAGCGGGTGCTAATCCGATATCCCAGCTAGCGTTCACCTTAGCCAATGGATTCACTTATGTTGAATATTATTTAAGTCGGGGAATGGATATTAATGATTTTGCACCAAATCTATCCTTCTTCTTTAGTAATGGATTGGACCCAGAATATACGGTAATCGGCCGTGTGGCTCGTCGTATTTGGGCGATAGTTATGCGAGAAAAATATGGAGCGAATGAGCGCAGTCAGAAACTGAAGTACCATATCCAAACTTCAGGACGTTCTCTTCACGCACAGGAAATTGATTTTAATGATATCCGAACCACACTGCAAGCCTTGATTGCCATTCAAGATAACTGTAATTCCTTGCATACGAATTCCTATGATGAGGCGATTACTACTCCTACAGAGGAATCGGTTCGACGTGCGATGGCGATTCAAATGATTATTAATAAGGAATTCGGACTGACAAAAAATGAAAACTCACTCCAAGGTTCTTTTATTGTCGAATGGTTAACAGATCAAGTTGAAAAAGCGGTTCTACAGGAGTTTGAGAGAATCAATGATCGTGGGGGAGTATTAGGTGCTATGGAGCGCCAGTATCAAAGAAGTAAAATTCAAGAGGAGTCTTTATACTATGAGGGGAAAAAGCACTCTGGGGAACTGCCGATTATTGGCGTGAATACCTACCTTAATCCAAACCCACCATCAGAAGAAGAATTGGATTCTATTGAACTTGCTCGCGCAACAAAAGAAGAAAAAGAACTCCAAATTACGAATCTCCGCAAGTTTCAGCAAGAGAATGCAGGAGAAACTCAGGAGGCACTTCATAGATTAAAAGAAGTTGCCGCATCTGAAGGAAATATTTTCGCTGAACTCATGGAAACGGTTAAAGTAGCAAGCCTAGGTCAAATCACACAGGCACTTTACGAAGTTGGCGGACAATACAGAAGGAATATGTAACTAGAAAAAGACAATCCACTTGGGTTGTCTTTTAATTTGATAACTTACTCCAGTTGGTTGTGCCATGCCTAGAGTCGAGTTTATCTCGCATGAACGGGCAGTACCTCAAGTCTTAAAAGAAACGAAAAGAGTAGGTGGGGTATTACTCCCATGAAAATAAAACATTAAATTTTTCATCCTTATTGATGGAGCTTGCTTCATGATTGGCTATCCGTAAATGTCCGATTGGTTCAGGACACTTTGGTGCTAACAATCAGTGGCGGACGGCTGCTGGCTGAAAGTTTATCTAATAAGCCCAATCCCAATTATATCTTTCGGAGCTCCCTTTCCAACGACTTTATGAGAAAATTTTACGAATATATTATTGTGAGAAAATAACTATTAGTTCAAATTACCCCCGCAATAAGTCTTGGTTGTATTTTTATTTTTCAGAAAAATGAATCATTTGTCAGATTCGTTATATAAATATTTAGATTATTATGAAATTAGTGTTTTGAAAAATAAATAGAAATGTAAAGGGGGAGCATGATGAATAAGAAAAAACTCTTATCATCGGCTATGATTTTAAGCCTAGGATTATCATCCTTAACAATGGGAGCTGCACCTGTAACTGAAGCTCAATCTGTTAGCAAGGGAGTAGTGTCTCCGGTAAGTTCACCTATTGATTTAGGTATAGCCAATGATGATAGACTCATTGAAATGCTAAAGAAAGAAGGGAAAATCTCAGAGAACGCGACTCGTGCAGAGGCTGAAAAAGCTCTTTCTGCCTATTTGCAAGCGAAGGCAAATAGTACAGGAAAAACATTGGACAAACTTCCTGGAGAACAAATAGGCAACCTTAAGGATGCTGGTTTAGAAAAGAACAATAATGGATTACAACAAGGAAAAGGAAATAAGCTTGGACAAACAAAAGGGGAAGTTTCTTCAATTGATGAAGAGGCTTATGATGGAGAAGTTCGGAAAGATAAAGTGTTAGTACTTGCTATCGACTTTCCTAACTATGAAAAAAGTTCTATAACACCAGAAGAAACTGATATGTGGTATGAGGATTATACTCATGAACATTTCCAAAATATGATTTTTGGTGAGGATGGGTATGAGGGTCCTAATGGTGAAAACCTTGTATCTATGAAGCAATTTTATGAACAACAATCTGGTGGAAGTTACACAGTTGATGGGAATGTTGCTGGTTGGTATACAGCTAACCATCCTGCTGAATACTACGGTGGAAACTATCCAGATGAAAATGGTTCCGATGCAAGACCTAGAACATTAGTTTATGAAGCTTTAACAAAAGCCGGTCAAGACCCTAATGTAGACTTAAGTGAGTACGATGTTTGGGATCGTGACGACTTTGATGGTGATGGCGTATATAGTGAGCCAGACGGTATCATTGATCACTTGATGGTTATCCATGCAGGTGTTGGTGAAGAAGCTGGTGGTGGATCATTAGGTGGAGATGCGATTTGGTCTCACCGCTGGAATCTTGGTGGACTAATTGCGGTACCAGGTGGAAATTCTAATAGTGACCGATTTGGTGGATTACTAGCAGCTTATGATTATACGATTGAACCTGAAGATGGAGCGGCTGGAGTATTTGCTCACGAATTTGGTCATGACTTAGGATTACCGGATGAATATGATACTTACTACTCAGGTGCTGGGGAAGCTGTTGCTTACTGGTCCATCATGGCAAGTGGTAGCTGGGCCGGAGCAATTGCAGGAACAGAGCCAACTGGATTCAGTCCCTATGCTAAAGAAATGCTACAAGCAAAACACGGCGGGAATTGGTTATCTGGTACAACTTTTGATGCCGATGAAATCACAAGTGAAGGAACGGAAGTATTATTAGATGAAGCTGCTACAAAAGGAACAAATAATGATGCAGTCCGCATCAATCTACCTGACAAAGAAAATACAGTAAACACTCCGACAAGTGGTGTTTATGAATACTTTAGCGGAAGTGGAAATAACCTAGACAATTCTATGACTACTACTGTTGATTTAACAAATGCTACTTCTGCAGAGCTTACGTTTAAAGTTTGGTATGATATTGAAACTGATTGGGACTACGCTTCTGTAAAAGTTAATGGAGAATCCATTGAAGGAAACATAACAACAACTGAAAATCCATTTGATCAAAATCCAGGACATGGTATTACCGGATCTTCTAATGGTTGGGTAGATGCAACCTTTGATCTTTCTGCATATGTTGGTGAAGAAGTTGAGCTTGCGTTTAACTACTGGACAGATGGTTATGTAGCTAACCCTGGGTTCTATGTAGACGACATCTCAGTAGTAGCTGACGGCGCTGTTCTTCTTTCTGATGATGCTGAAGGAGAATCTGCATTTACATTTGAAGGATTTAAGAAAGACAACGGAAAATTCTATTCTGAGCATTACTACTTATTAGAGTGGAGAACCCATAATGGAGTAGACGAAGGCCTTAAAAATATTCGTCGTGGGGCAAGCTTAATGAGTTATGACCAAGGACTAGTTGTTTGGTATGTAGATAATTCCTATGATAACAACTGGACTGGTTATCATCCAGGTGAAGGATATCTAGGGGTAGTTGACGCTAACCAAGATGCAAAATATTGGAGTGATGGTGAAGTAGCAAGTACACGCTATTTGCTTAATGACGCAGCCTTTAGCTTAAACAAAGGAGATAAGATGTTCCTTGATTATTCAAGTTTACTTGGAGTTACGTTAAAAGATAATAAAACATCTCAAACCCCATTGTTTAATGACGGATTTGATTATAGTAACCCAGGTTTAGTTGATGCAGGACGTAATGTATCTGATTATGGATTAAAATTCCGAGTTGTTGGTCAAAGCGAAGACGGAACAGTAGGTAAGATTTTATTATTTAAATAGTAATTGGTTGACTCTCCCTCATGTTTTGAGGGAGTTTTTTTACTAGCAGAATTTATAAGTTGTTAGAGAATCTGTCTAGCTCCAGCGAAACAGCTTCATCAAGTAATCTTCGCCCTGAGTAATCTCAGTAAGGAAAGCTACATAGAGCTAC
>JAWJLM010000026.1 GCA_040191315.1 Bacillaceae bacterium S4-13-56
ATTTCAACCTGGTCATATTGTTATTAAAGGTATTCCCGAAGACGAACAAGATTTATCCTCCTTGTTTGACTAGGAATTCATTTTCATGGTAGATGGTGGCTCCGCGAAGCGAGCCATAACTTATCTGTTAAAAAAAGACCACAGAACTAGTTGTCCGTGGTCAAGTGGAAAGAGAATCTATGGTTAAACTCCAGGAAAAAGGAGTTATTTTTAATCCTTATTTTTTCCCTTTGCTTTTCCTTTGGCTTTACTATTTTCTTTCCCTTTATTAGCGTTTTCAAAACCTTTGATTACGTCTTGGGAAGGATTTTTTTGCATTCCTTTAAGTTCTTCAGGAGTAGGATCTAGGACACTTTCGTCTTCCTCAACATCTACTAATTCTTCTTCTGTATCTTCATCAGTAGCTTGATCTCCTGAGGTGGTATCCTCCGCAGCTTCTTCACCTGTTGTGCTTTCTGCATCTGAAGTCGCATCTTCTGTTGATTCTGCTGACTCTTCATCATTCGGTTCTAGTATGGATTTAAGCTCTGCTTTTAAGTCATCGATATTTCCGTATTTTACTTCTAGTCTTTCTAAAGCTCTATCAATATTCCTTTTAAGAGCAGCCTTAGCTTTTTCATTACCAACTTTATTCATGTTATGAGCTAGTGAAATAACGTTTTGACCAATCCGGTCTTTGATTTCGCCTTCTTCGGAATCTTCAGCTTCATCATCGTTAGCTATAACATCATCCGTTTCCAGATCATCCTCAGCTACTACATCCTCATCAGAATTTGCGTCTTCAGATTCTTCTTCAGTACCGTCTTCCGTTTGTTCACCGTCTATATCATCTGATATTTTATCAGCATTAGCTAAAGCTACAAGTGCATCTTCAAATAAATTAGCAGCTTCATCTTCGTTGCCTTCAGCTAATAACTCTTCAGCTTGAGCGATATGTTTTTCAGCAATCGCAATATAAAGTTCTGCTTTTTCTCCATCTTCATTTGAAAGTGCAAGTTTTATATTGTTTGTCAATGCTTCAACAAATTGAAATAAATTGTCAAAGATGACATCCTCAGTAACAAGCACGAGCTCCTCCTGTGTACTCTCTGTTTCAGTAATTACATCAGTATCCGTTGACCCATCAACAACAACATCTTGATTCTCATCCTCCTCTGCAAATGTTGCTAATGGTGCAGCAAACATGGATGCTGATAACATTGTTGCTGAGAAAATATGAATAGTTTTTTTATTTTTCATTTTGTAAACACCCCTTTAAATTATATTCACTATAATGTACGAGTTCTGTCGCTGCTTTTTGGGGGTGGGTTTAATAAGAAAAGCGCAAGCGCCCTTCGAAACAAGAAAATCACTTGTTTCTGCGAAGTAATTCTTAGAAGCATTTCTTGTGATCATCGACGTAAGGCGGTGAGGCCCACAGGATGTAGGTCACGTAAGCGTTGCCACACGATGTGGCGGTTTTAGCCTACGATCCTCCGAGGTAAAGGAAACACGGTTCACGATGCGATTCAGTTCGGTGTTGCGACAAATGTTTTCGGTGGGCCGAGTAATCGTATGTCGCGTTTTTAACCGAACTTCCTTCATCGATGGAGACTTATCGATGGAGAGGAGGGAACCGACTCTAGTCGATAGGGCGCTGGAGCTAGACAAATTTTATACTTTATCTTTTTAAAAAAACTTGGCTTATCGCCGAGTCCTGCCTTAGATTCTTATGCTATCAACTAGTATAAAAAAACTCGCCATATGGACGAGTTCATCATTGAAAAGGTAATATCACAGTCAGTTCAAGTCTTTCGAATCCACTATTATTCCTTGATGCATTTGCACTAAACGATCTCCCAAGATTTTTGCTTCCTCAACATTATGTGTAACCAAAATCATGGGAATATTCCAAGTTTCTTTCAGATGTAAAATTTGCTTATAGCATTGCATTTTAGTCTCAGGATCTAAAGCGGAAAAGGGTTCATCCATAAGAAGAGCGTTAGGCCGATTAGCTAATGCGCGAACAACAGCAACTCTCTGCTTTTCTCCTCCAGAAATTTCATGAGGGTACTGTTCTAAAAGATGTCCAATATCAAGAGTATTTACTAACAAATTAATATGCGGAAGTATCTCTGCCCTTTTGTTTTTCGGAACCCCATAAAATATATTTTTTTGAACAGACATATGTGGAAATAATGCATAGTCTTGAAAGACATATCCAATATTCCTTTGTTGTGGAGGTAGATTTATTTCAGCTGTTTTAAATAGAATTTGATCTTGAAATTTAATTTCACCTTTTTTGGGAGTAAGAAGACCAGCTATACAATTTAACAGGCTTGTTTTTCCTGAACCCGATTTCCCTGTAATGACTAACAGTTCATTACGTATATTTAGTTGAATATTCAACTCAAAGTGATTGAGTGGGGTGAAAATATTTGCAGATAACAAGTCAGAAACCCCTTTTCTTCTTGGAAATGAAACGAACCGTTGGACTTTGGTTCCACTTATTTAGCCAATAAATTGTCGTCAATCCAATGAACACTATGATAAGAACCCAAATCCCTGCTTGTGCCGTATTGCCGGCTTCTGTTGCAAAATAAATGGCCATTGGCAATGTATCGGTTTTTCCAGGGATATAGCCCGCAACCATTAACGTTGCACCAAATTCACCTAATCCTCTTGCAAAAGCTAACACTACTCCAGCTAACAATCCCGGCCATGCCATAGGAAAGGAGATGGTCCAAAATACCTTCCATCGACTAGCTCCTAATGTGTAAGCTGCATTTTCAATATTTCTATCATATTTTAAAAATGCTGCCGCTGCACTTTGATACATTAAAGGAAAAGAAACCACTGTTGCTGCTAAAACTGCTGCATGCCAGGTAAACACAATTCTCCAATCAAAAACAGTTTCCAACATTATTCCAAGAGGACCATTTTTCCCAAACAAATATAATAGACCAAAGCCAATGACAGTTGGAGGAAGCACCATTGGAAGCATAAAAAGAGACTCCAAAAAAGTTTTTCCATTGAAGTTTCTTCTAGATATGAACCTCGCTAAAATAGTACCTATTATAAAAACAATGATCGTTGATAGTAGCGCTATTCGAATCGATAAAAAAAATGGGGTCATATCCATGATTGACTACTCCTTACTTACTTTGAATCCATACTTCTCCCAGATAGTGATGGCCTTGTCTGACGTAAGAAAAGATAAAAATTTTTCTGCCTCATTTTCATTTGGAGCTTCCTTAGCAATGCCAACTGGGTACACAATAGGTGTATGGCTTTCATCATCTATAATAGTAAAATTTAAATCTTTAGAACTTGATAAAGCATCAGACAAATATACAATACCCGCCACAACATTTTCTGATTCTACATAAAGAAGTGCTTGTCTTACATTTTTACCATAAACTGCCTTCTCCTTTACCCTTTCCCATAAACCATAGAATTCAAGAGATTCTTTGGCATATTTCCCAGCAGGGACACTTGCTGGGTCTCCCATTGAGAACCTTTCAAATTCAAAATTCGTAAGATCATCTAATAAAATTTCCTGTTCATTAATGGTTGCAAGGACTAACTGATTTGTTACCACCGTTTGTACAGTAGTTTCATCAACAAGTTGGTCTTGAATAGCTTCATTCATCCAATGTTCATCAGCAGATAGAAAAAGATCTACCGTTGCACCTTGTCCTATTTGTTGAACCAAGGTCCCCGATGAAGCAAATGATTGTATGATTTCTACCTTCGCATTGTCCCTTTCATATTCTTCTTTTAATTCCTGCAAAGGATTTGTTAAACTTGATGCAGCCGCTATATGTAATTCTATTGATCCAGTTTCTCTCTCTGAGATGCAAGATGTGAGTAATAATAAAACTAAAGTTAAAAATATAATTTTTTTCATTAGAAGCCTCCACGATGCGATACTATTTGTACTATACCATAAGTAATCTTCTAAAAAAGATGTGTGAAAAACATTTTACCTGTTTGTCATAATTTTTTTTAGGGAACCTGTATATCATCGAATCTTTTACCATTAACAAACCTAATGCAGATAAGGAGCTGTTATACATTTTGTCTGCAAAGATACAATAAGGTTAGGTTTAAAAATGGAGGTTCAATCAATGGAAGATTATTCAAACCTTAAGCGAAGCGAAAAAGGAGCTTGGGTAAGCATAGGGGCATATATTTTTCTATCTTTCATAAAAATTTCTGTTGCTTTTATAGGGAATTCAGAGGCTCTTAAAGCAGATGGACTTAATAATACGACCGATATCATTGCTTCCATAGCTGTATTAATTGGGTTGCGGATTTCTCGTAAACCACCCGATCAAAATCATCATTATGGTCATATGAGAGCCGAAACAATCTCTTCCTTAGTTGCTGCTTTTATCATGATCACTGTAGGACTCCAAGTTATATGGGATACGTTACAATCGATTTTTTCTGGACAAGGAGAGCAGCCGTCCATGATCACTGCATGGACAGCTTTATTTTCTGCATTTGCCATGTTTGGTGTCTATTTTTTTAACTTAAATCTATCTAAAAAGGTGAAAAGTCACTCTTTAAAAGCCGTTGCGCAAGATAATCGTTCAGATGCTCTTGTAAGTATCGGGGCTTTCGTCGGGATTATTGGTGCTCAATTTGGAGCATTCTGGTTAGACCCAGCTGCGGGCCTGATCGTAGGAATCATTATTTCCAAAACAGCATGGGACATATTTTCCGATGCTACTCATATGCTCACCGATGGTTTTGATATCGATCAACTTTTGGCTATCAAAAATGAAATTAGTAAAGATAAAGGTGTTATGATGGTTGGTGATTGTAAGGCAAGAGTGCATGGAAATCATGTACTTTTAGAGGCAACTATACATGTTGATCCATCTTTAAGTGTTCAAGAAAGCCATGAGATAGCAGATCGAATTGAATTACACCTCAAGAAAGAATATGAGATTCACCATTCACATATTCATATTGAACCTTACTCAAAAACAACCACGTGACATCTCCATCACGTGGTTGTTTTAATTATAGAACTTGCATAAGAAAAACGACTCCGATTGCGCCAAGTACAACCAAAATAACGTTTTTTACATAAAAAGCTATTACAACAGCAACTAATCCACCAATAACGCCGATATAAGGTTTATCTGGTGATACCTCAAGGATTCCAGGAAATATCAAAGCTCCCAAAGCAGCGTAGGGGATCGATATTAACCACTTATCAGCCCACTCAGGAATTCTTAATTTTTCCATAATAAAGGCCGGCAACAGTCGAGGAAGGAAAGTCACAACAGCCATTCCGATAATTATAGCGTAGATCATTAACCTTCACTCTCCTTTTCCTTCGGTGCATCTAAAATAAACACCCCTGAAAATCCTCCTAAAATGGTCGCTATAACGATGGACCACCCATCTGATAATCCAACGAACTCCGTTAACATATAATTAATTACAATACTAATAGCGGCAATAATTCCGACTTTATATTCTTTTTTGATGGAAGGTACTAATAATCCAATAAACATCGCATATAAAGCAATCATCATGCTATTACTTAACACTGGGGGAATGACATCGCCCAAGACCCCACCTACAAGCGATCCTGTTACCCATGATGAATAAGCAATTAACATTAATCCAGCATAAAACCATGCCCCATTTTTTTGATGGGCTTCCTTTGGAAATAAAGAAGACATAGCAAAAGTCTCATCGGTAATTCCGAAGGACAAAATCCCTTTCCACCTAAGAGGTAAGGGCTTGAAACGATTCATAAGAGAGAGGCTCATCACAAAATGCCTAAAGTTTAAGACAAAGGTAGCTAAAATAATTTCAATTGAGCCTATACCGTCCATGATCATTTTTACGCCCATAAATTGGCTTGCTCCAGCAAAAACCATAATACTCATTAGAACAATTTCTAGCACGGTAAGCCCGCTTTGTTGGCCAAGAACCCCATATGCAATAGCAATTGGGGTATAGCCAAGAAAAATGGGCATTCCTGCGGATACTCCCCTTTTAAACATTGTTTTACGAGTATGTATTTCTTGTTTTTCTCCCCAAACTTTACTAACACTATCCACTTGGTCTCCGCCCTTTATGTATATTTCACTTTTATATGGTAAGTATCACCATATTATAGCGAATTGTTCGTAGTTATTCACCTATTTTTACTTGGTAGTTAAATTAAAATTTCGAAGTGTTTTTCCTATTCCCCCTTACGTAAAAAATGGTAAAGTGAAGGAGGATAATTTATTTTCAGAAAGAGGATGAATGGAATAAATGGAAATTAAACAACTCTTCTCAGCAGATGCAAAGGCCTATTGGGAACTACGGATTGAAGCATTAAAAGAAAATCCCGAGTCATTTGTGACTGTTTATGATGAAGCATTAGAAACAAAGGGTCCCCTCCAAAAGTATCAAGAAGAGCTTAGTTCAGACCTTGAAATTACATATGGTGCATTCGAAAAAGAGGAATTAATCGGATCTATCACCCTTAGATTAGAGTCCCCACGGAAGTTAAAGCATAAAGGACATATTTTAAATATGTATGTCACCCCTGAGTTCCGAAAAAAAGGGGTAGGTAAGGAACTTATGGATAAGATAGTAGAGGTTGCAAAGTCTTATAAAATTGAACAACTACAACTCACCGTTGTTTCTACGATAAAAGCCGCAACCACCTTCTACTCTAAATATGGATTTGAAACATATGGGGTTGAGATGAAGGGATTAAAGTTGGATCATACGTATTGGGACCAAAATTTAATGGTGTTGTTTTTATAAAATTTGGGTCGAAGTCTAGGGTTTAAGTGACTTCGACCCATTTTCTCTGTTATTCCTCTTTTTTACGTCGACTCGGGTAAACTTAGTCCCTCATCTCCGTGTCTGACACGTATCAATAAATGCGTTATATATATTTATAGATACTTGATCTCCGCTCATTGCCATGTTCTCAGGATGCCATTGAAGCCCTAACACAAAAGAATGACCTGCACTTTCAATGGCTTCAATAACAGAGTCGCTTGCTCTGCCACATACCTGCATAGGACTTACTACTTTTCGGTTGGCTTGGTGATGTCTACTATTTACTTTTATTTTATTATTTTTTGCCAAAGAGTAGAGAAGTGTGTTGGATTCCACATATACATAGTGTGAAGCATGGTCTTTAGGAGCTTTTTGGTTATGTTGCAGCAAATCACCATTTATTTGATCATAAATGTCTTGATACATGTCCCCACCCATGGCTATGTTAAGAATCTGACAGCCTCTACATACGGCTAAGATCGGTTTATTCATCTGTAACAAGGCCTTTATTAATTCCACTTCAAACTGATCTCTAGTAGGAGTTATGATCCCCAGATTTGGATGTGGTTCTTCCCCAAACAAAGTTGGATCAATATCATACCCTCCTGTAAGATAAAGTCCATCTATACTTTTAGCAATTTGATACACATCACTCTTCTCGTATTCACTTGTTATAACAAAAGGTATACCACCATTATTTATAATCGAGCATAAATTATCTCGGCTAATGGATTCTTTTGAATCCTCCACCGAAGCTGTTACCCCAATAATCGGTTTCAAGGAAGCAACCTCCTTCAAAATTTTATGATCTACGTATATATGTATGTTCAAATGGGATCGGATATGTGAGCCCATCGATTGCTTATTATACCTTTTGAAGTGAGTGGTGTGAGTTCACTTAAATAGCCATTTATTTGCGGATGGGTGGCACTTATATAATTATATGGATTGGACGGGCGGCACTTAATTAGTCATTTCAGCACTCAACCAACAGAAGTTTCACCTAACCTTCTAAATCGGAAAAAAGCGTCACCTAAAACTTTGAAACTGTCACATAGGAATGGAGCGTATGGCTCTCAAACAAAGATAGTAGCACCCAAACCAAGGGTATAGCACGCAAGTTATAAAACCGGCACTATGCACCAAAAAATCGTCACTTAAAACCGGCCATTTAGCACATAGAACTTTGAAATTATCACTAAACGCTTATTATCGTTTCCCAAAGGCTTTTTATAGCACCTAAATGGATCAAATAGCACTCAAGTTAACCAAACACGGGAAGTTTTGATTTATTTGTTTTGAAAAGCAGTTAGGCTCGCTTGTTCCCTTATTTCACAATCAGTACCGGGCAATCAGTACGCTTAGCTACTTTATGACTAACACTTCCTAAAACCATCTCTTGAAAAGAGTTTAACCCGCGACTACCTATCACAACCAATTCAAATTTATTTTCATTAGCATAGTGAAACAATCGATGGCCCAGGCTCGCCCTTTAAAATTTTAACTGTATATTCTAATTCCTGCTTTAACAGAACCTCTTCAGTTTCTTGAAGTCTCTTTTTCCTTTTATCCTCAAGGGCATCTGTATCTCCGACAGATAGAACCTCCGATTTTGATCGAGATGGATCAATGATGTACAGCACAGTTATCATTCCATTACTAAGCTTAGCGAGTTCAGCCGCTTTTTCAGCAGCTCTTAAGGCATGTGATGACCCATCAGAGGCCAATAAAATTTTTTCAACCACTTTCATCAATCCTTTCTGTATCCCTATATCTTAACAGTAATTCATTACAAGAGAAGCTTTTATTTATGACATTTTTATATAAATATAGTGAAAATGTTTGTTTTCTAAGTATTATAAAGAAAATGAAAGCAAAAGGAAGCATGATCAGATTTCATACGCTTTCATCCCATTATGTATAAATCAGCTTTGATGCTATAATCAAAAACTGTCGCGGACGGTACACGTTTTCCTGAGGAAAACAATTTTAAAAATATAGAAAGAGGTGCAGCATTGGATTTTACAACAATAAAAAATGAATGGTTTGGTAACTGGAAAGGTGATATTCTCTCTGGAATTGTTGTAGCTCTTGCTCTTATTCCTGAAGCAATAGCCTTTTCCCTTATTGCCGGTTTGGACCCAATGGTAGGTTTATACGCCTCCTTTTGTATAGCTGTCGTGATCTCCATCGTTGGAGGTCGACCTGGAATGATTTCAGCTGCAACAGGAGCCATGGCTTTAGTTATGGTGTCCCTAGTTGACGAATATGGACTTCAATATTTGTTAGCAGCAACCATTCTGACAGGAATTCTGCAAATCCTATTTGGCATCGGGAAAATTGGGAAACTGATGAAGTTTATTCCCCGATCCGTAATGGTGGGTTTTGTTAATGCATTAGCTATTCTTATTTTCACATCCCAGCTTACTCACTTTGAAAATGCTAACTGGGTAATGTATGCCATGGTGGGAGGATCTTTAGCAATTATTTATATTTTACCTAGATTCACTAAAATTGTTCCTGCCCCGCTAGTTGCAATTGTTGCGATGACAGTTTTTGTTATGATTACAGGAACATCTGTTAGTACAGTAGGAGAAATGGGTAAATTAACACAGGCTTTACCAGTCTTCCTATTCCCAGATATCCCATTCACATGGGAAACCTTAATGATTATCTTCCCTTATTCACTTGCCCTTTCCATGGTTGGTCTACTGGAATCACTTCTCACAGCACAAATTGTTGATGATATGACAGATACAACAAGCAACAAAAATAAAGAGGCAACGGGACAAGGAATAGCAAACATTGCGGCAGGATTTTTTGGAGGTATGGCTGGTTGTGCCATGATTGGACAATCTGTTATTAATGTGAAATCAGGTGGTCGTGGCAGGTTATCAGCCATGGTTGCTGGTGTAACATTAATGGCCATGATTTTATTGTTTAACGACATTCTTGTTCAAATTCCAATGGCGGCATTAGTAGGAGTGATGATCATGGTGTCTATCGGAACCTTTGACTGGACATCCCTTCGAACACTCCATATCAAGCCTAAATCGGATACACTAGTCATGTTAACCACTGTTACTACTGTTGTTATTACACATGATTTATCTAAGGGTGTTCTTGCAGGGGTTGTTCTTAGTGCTGTTTTCTTTGCTGCGAAGATTTCCAATGTACATGTGAAGAAAATAGTAGAGAACGAAAATATTATTTATCAAGTGAAAGGGCAACTTTTCTTCGCTTCAGTATCAGAAGTGATACAATCATTTGATTATGATGAAAACATAGAGGAAATTACACTAGATCTTACCCATTCCCATATTTGGGATGACTCTGGTGTGGACGCTATCGATCGTATTGTATTAAAATTCCGAAGCAGAGGCATTCACGTAAATGTGCGTGGTCTTAATGATGAAAGTCTTCACCTTGTGAATCGTATTGGAATATACAACAAACCAAATGCCAAAATTGCAAATCATTAATCATAATATCTATTCAGTTTAAAAGCTCGCCACTTTCGGCGAGCTTTTTTTATAGGCACTTAATTCAATTGAAAAATAGAAGCATTATCTGATATCCCAGCGTCTTCCTCATAGGCTTTTTGTAGAAGTTGAGTCATTTTACCCGGTTTTCCTTCTTGGATCTTTTTTTGATCAACTTCAATGACTGGCGTTACTTCATTTAAGCTACTTGAGATAAACAATTCATCTGCTTTCCACATTTCTTCTATGCTAAATGGTTTTTCTACAAAAGGGATTCCTTTTTCTTCACAAATTGATTGGACTTTCATTCTTACACAGCCATGTAAAATATTTTTGGATGCTGGGTGAGTATATACCTGCCCATCGAAGATTGCATAAACATTTGAAGAACTACATTCAGTCACTGTACCGTTGCGATGCAGAATAGCTTCTCCACATCCATTTTCATGGGCCTCCTGCTTGGCAAGAACATTAGGAAGTAAATTTAAACTTTTAATATAACAGTTTTCCCATCGTACATCGTTAACAGTAATAGTCTTTATACCTTCCTTTAAGGCTTTAATATTTCGCTCATGGTCCATAACATAGGCATACATATTAGATTTAACACCAACAGGGAAAATGTGATCTCTCGGAGCTGATCCTCTCGTAATTTGAAGGTAAAGCTTCGCACTTCCAGTCACTTTATTCATTTCCAATAATTCATCTAATTTTCTCCAAAGTTCTTCCTTTTCAAAAGGAACTTGAAGCTTGATCGCTGCTGCTGAACGGTAAAGGCGGTTGATATGTTCACTCATTAAATAATATTGTCCATTATACACTCTAATGACTTCGTAAACTCCGTCGCCGAACTGCAACCCCCGTTCTTCAAAAGGATATGATAATTCGTCATGATTCATAAAACCCTGCTCCGTTAAGATTGTTGATTTTATTGTCAATCTAATTCCCCTTCCTTACCCACTGTACTTGTTTGTAGTGTATCAAAAAAGAAAGAACCTTCCCATCCTCATTTTATGGTACTGCAAAAAAAAGATGCGAGAGCGTAAACAGATTTGACTTATCCCCTTATTTGCTGTAGTATAAAAGATTGTTAGGAAAAGTCGAGTTGCCAATATCCTAATTTTACTCTAGGAATATCGATTATGAACGAACAAATAAAGCCTTTGAAGTCGTTTTCAAAGGAATTTGTAAATACTGGCGTCTATAGTACTACTTTTAAACTCTTATCTGTACTGGCGCGACCTAGGAGTCGCAAGGACGAAAGAGAGGTAGGGCTTTTGTTATTTAGGAATTATTTGTGGTTTAGATTTGAACCGCGGCACGTCATAACAAAATGAATAACTTAGAGTATCAAGTGAGCGAGCCATTGTGCTCGCTTTTTTAGTTCAGTAATTGCATTTTCGTATGTTTCAAAAATTCGGATAAGATGAAAGAATCGAGAAACACTACTAATGGAGGTGCTATTTCATGGCTAAACAAGAAAAACATCGTAACCGAGGACAAGGGGCTTCTTCTGTTAATCCTCAAGGTCTTTCAGAAGATGTAACGGATCAACGTCCGAAATCTGTACTTGAAGACCGAGCAAAAAAAAGAAACACAAAAATATAAAAGAGGGCTTCTCGTAGAATGGTACCTGTAGGTAGGACACTTGTAAAAAAAGAGTGTTCAAACTGCAGGTATTTTTTATATACCTAAATTAGATCTTTGAGGAGAACGAATTTGATGCGGATGTCATTGGCATCAAACGAATTGAACAGTCAGCCCATAGGTAGAAAAAGGCCTATGAAAAGAATGGCTTGATTGGGCTTACAGATACGAGGAAAACAACATCCGGCAGACCCTTAAAACGGGGGCTTACACCATCCGAAGTAATTAAGAGGATCGAGCTGTTGGAGGGACAGGTGGAGCTGTTAAAAAAGATAGAAACGACCGAAAGGAGGCTGCTAAAAGCAAGCTAAAATCTAAATCCAGAGAAGGCATATCAATTGATCCAGAAGACGCTTGAGCAAAACGGATTTAAGGGGATGACTAGGTACTTTTGTAAGCTTCTGGATGTTTCTAGGTCTGGGTATTATAGTTACTTGAAGGCTACCTCTGTCCGTGAAGCTAGGGAGAAGTTAGACCTCGAAGCCAAGGAACTCATTCTAAAGGCTTTTGATCGGAGGGGTATAAGAAAGGTGCACGCTCCATCAAAATGATATTGGAGAATGAGTTTGATATTAACTTATCTGATCGTGTGGCTCTTCCCTTTTCTTTTATCATGCTCTTTCCCCTCTTTTTTCATTCCTTCTTAAATTTAGATAGTTTTTTGAAACACTTGTTAAAAGCGGACATAATCGTTTTAAATTACTCTTTTCTCTTTCGCATAAAAAAAACAATTACTAAAATAATTCCGGTTAGTACAGCTCCAAAAAATAAATATGCAAATAGTATTGGTAAAAGCTCTATTACTGACATTTTTTCACCTCTTAATCTTTTTATATTTGTTATACGCTCACCAAAACAATAATTTCCATAAATACTTTTTGTGGGAAAATTATTATTTATTTTGGAAAGAATTCTAAAATTTATATCGAATTATTTCCCTATATACTGTTTGTTAAAATTTGGTTATGGGGGATTGTTGGTTATAACAGTATATAAAAAAATTAGGAGCTGAATGTACATGAGAAAACTTCTATACCTGTTGTTAGTAGTTGTTTTTATTTTATCAGGGCCTTCAATTCCGAGCGCAAAACAAGTGTCTGATCAAAATGCAGCTGATTGGGTAAGTGCGAATAAGGTTGAGCTAATAAAATCTTTTACAGAGTTAGGTATTAGTCCAAAGACTCAAGAAAAATTACTAGATAAATTGAGCAAGGGCCAAATGATTGATTCGACGAAACCTAACTCTATTAAAGAAGCTACAGAAAAACTGAAAAAACTTGGTCTTAATGAGACGGAAACTATTATCTATCCTGATGGATCTGTAGCGAAAATTGGCAATGAAGAAATTCAAAATGATGAAATGCTCTATGCTTTAAGTACATCCATTGAACACACAATAAATTCATATTGGATTTCAGGAGTAGTAAATATTGAATTTACTACTGATTTTGTTACGAGAATTGGTGATTATGATTATATCGTTAGATCTTATAATGAAGCTGCTTCTGTTATCGGTGGAACGATTACTTCCGAAACTTTAACGATAGGTAGAAAATATGAAACTCAGGATTATAGAGCTTATTCTGAGTATAGAATTATCTATTCTTTGTTAGGAGGATGGGCTGGTGGTACTTTTGATCTGTTTTTTCATGTAGGCAGTAATACTTATGAGACTAAATTGGATTTAGATGATAAAAAATAAGGAAATGTTCTTTCATAAAGGTTAGTCTATTCAAACTATCGATCTACCTATAGTACATTGCAATCCCCTACTCAAGTTTTAAATGCAGAGACAAAGACCCTTTCAGTAATCCAGTCTTAAATACATGGAGAAAACCGTTTTTCAGAATGTGATTTCTGTGAAGAAACGGTTTTTTGTTTTGCTCTTCAGCTGATCCCAGGAAGAAACTTTGAACCCTGTCCCTCCTTCACTATACTTCCTCGTTTTAGCATGCATGCAAGGGAGTAAAAATTTTTCCTTTTTGCAGAGGAGATGTTCTCTATCTCCTTTATTCTGAAATTTCTTTCCGTTGGCGTGATGGTTTAGCTTATCACGCCTACTCCAATCGTTTCAGCCCATACGATTATTGAATCTTTAGCTGATGATTTATACCAAGATATGTGCTCCTCTTTAGAGGAAGGTGAAGAAGCACTAGACTTTCAAACTTGGTCTACTCCACAACGTCACTTAGATATCATTTGTATGTATGAATATGAAGTACTAGAAGCATCCCCTGAGAACAAGAAAGCTTATGAAGAGTATCATGGTAGGGCCTTTGATTAATAAAGAGAAGGGGCTTCCTCTTCTTCTTTTATGTTATTCCAACCACCCAGCTCCTATTGTCCCATATCCTGTTATGAACACCAACCACAGGAACCAACGCCTCAATAGGAAATGAAACATTTGGTTATCTCTGTTCTAGTTTCCATTTCATGGCCTGCTCTTTATCACCTGCATGAATAATACAAATCTCATCAATTTTCTTTTCTTAAAAGGCTTCTTCAAAATAATGATAAAGTGAAACTTCAATCATTGACCGTCCCCCACTGATTAAAGTTTCACTTTATCTCGTCCTCACAGAATACATGGTAAACACTGCAATTACAATGATGAAAAAATGCAGTAGAAAAGCCGGGGAAGTCCCAGCTTTTCTTAATCTACATAAATTTCTTCGAGACTCTTTTTCCATCATAACTATAAAGAATTTCTTTATTTTCAATGACTGTTTCCAGATGAATAGGACGTCCCCACAGCTGATATATATATGGCATCGTCCTCTCCAGATAATTAACGTCTAACTCTACATCTTCAAAGTGATGCTTTATATATAATTCCCCATTTTTCAAATAGTCACCGTCCTGAACCGTTAAATAAGGAAAACCTCCATTAACCCTCATGGTGACTAATTGATCTCGAACCCCTTGCCAATCTTTATCAGTTATTCTGTAATCTTTTCCTTTCTTTTGAAAAAGATACATGTCTTCTCTTTGAACAAGTTCTTTTGTCAGATAATTTCTGATAAAGGAAATGTCCGATTCAATTTCCCTAACTTCAAATATTTTTTCTCTTCCTGAACCAGGCTCTACTCCTCTCATTTTCATCTCTTCTGTTGGATAATTATACCTATCTTCAATGTCCTCAAATATTTTTAATCCTAAATAGTATGGGTTTATGGATGTCCTTGATGGCTGTACAACACCCGCATTTAATTTTGCAAATTCTATCACTTCATCACTAGTCAAATCCATCTCACGAATAATTCTAGCGTGCCAATAAGAAGCCCAGCCTTCGTTCATAATTTTGGTTTCCAGCTGAGGCCAAAAATAGAGCATTTCTGCTCTCATCATAGTGAGAATATCTCTCTGCCATTCCTCAAGCTCTCTACTATATTGTTCCAAAAAAAGTAAAATATCTTTTTCTGGCTTGGGAGGAAATTTCTTTTTCTTGATCGACTTCGGCTCTTTATCAGAAGAAGTTTGATCTAAGTCCCATAAATCGTCATATGGAGTATATATTTTCTGTTCGCTTCCTGAAGATTCCTCCTCTAAGTCATAATTAAGTTGAGGGCGAACAATCGAAGGATCAATATGCTCTTGAATAGCCAAAATAGCATCTAAAAAATCTTCTACCGTCTTTTGACCATATTTTTTTTCATAAATTTTTATGCGCTCCGCTGTAGCTGCCATGCTTTCGACCATTTCCCGATTTGTATTTTTAAATCGAACATTGTTTTTAAAAAAATCACAGTGAGCAAGCACATGAGCCACAATTAACTTATTCTGAATAAGTGAGTTTGAATTTAATAAAAACGCGTAACAAGGATTAGAATTAATGACAAGTTCATAAATTTTACTTAGACCTAAATCATATTGAAGCTTCATTTTATGAAATTGCTTTCCAAAACTCCAATGAGAAAATCGTGTAGGCATCCCGTAAGCTCCAAACGTATAAATAATTTCTGGTGGACATACTTCATATCGCATAGGATAAGTATCCAAACCAAATCCTCCTGCAATCTCTGTTATCTCATCAATCGCTTTCTCTAAGGCTTGGTGATCCTGAGTAGCCATCTGTCCATCTCCCCTTTTTGACTATTACTCATATGTATGAAAAAAAAGGGTAAAAAATGCGGGTGCTGTTACGAAGAAAGAGAGACAGAAAAAAACTACATAAGATTATTAACCAAACTTCCTTCATCGATGTTGACTTATCAAGTGGGATAAGGGAACCGACTCTAGTCAATAGGTTTCCTCTGTATTACTGGGAGCAAAACCAAGAGTTGATGACTCCGTGAAGTTTTGATTAAAAAGAAGATGATTCCTCTAATGTGAGGAATCATCTAATCTTGTACTTATTCTACATCTGGGAATACGCGATCGATCATTTGAGTAAATTCACGGAAGAACCCTTCTACTGGTTCCCCCTGACGAACATCATTCGTGTAATCGTCCGTCATATTTACAAAATCAGGGTTAGCTGAGATATAAATATTATCAATATCAGCATCTACGTCCTTAACAGCTCTTTCAATTTCCTGTTTTACATTGTCCCCTAATTCATTATTCGTCCCTTCATCCAACACCACGGCGACATATGCATTATCGTCAGTGGTCAGCACATAAGCCCGATCTACACCACTCACTTCACGCGATACATTTTCTGCAACCTCGTCGGCAATATCAAAACGATTTTCATTATTGTTACGAGTAACATTATCTCCTATATCACGTTGATTATTATTCAGGTCGTTACCTGTGTTTAAGCGTGTCGTATTCCCATTATCGTAATTCCGATTTCTTGGGTAATCTCCTACGTTCATTCGATTATCCCCAGTATTATACCTAACATCTTCCGTTTGGTAACGGTTATCGTCAGCTCGATCAATCATGGATTCATCGTTATTACCAGCACACCCACTAGCTAATAACAAAGCTGATATAGTAACTGTTCCTAATGTTCTTTTCTTTATCAAGACTGACACCTCCAATTAAAATATGCCGACATCTTTAGTATGAAACTAAAGATAAAACGATATTCTTTCTTTAAACGGAAAAAGACGCCACATATTGGCGTCTCTTCTAGGAAAATCTAATGATTATAAGGATGTTTTAATTGGGACTTACTTCCAATTTTTGAACGATAGTCCTTTCCTTTGTTTTGATCCCCAGTTGCTATTTCTTTGGAAAATTCCTCTTGTTCCACACCACCTGGTAATTTCCCAGTTCTTTTAGGTGAATTCTGATTCTTACTTCCTTTACTTCCACGGTGACTAGTCATGGATCCCAACTCCTTTCTCTCTTATTTTTACCGTGTGAGTAAAGAAATATAAATGTATGATTTTTCTTTTATCTCGCTTATTTTATATTTTCCAACTCCTCCAAAAACGTCCCAGTAATAAAACAAAAATTGAAACCATACTAAAAGTAACCCTTGAAAAAGGAGGGCATTTTAATGAATGCAGCAGACTACGACAAAGCCCTCTACTTTACATTGTGGGGGCAGTGGGACGATTTATTAGTTTTAATGGTGCGAACAAAGGATGAGTTCCTCTCTAAACGAATAGAACATTTCTTACATGCCTACCATTATTCCCGAAGTGATGAGGAAGTATTAGAAAATCACCAAAGCCTATTACAATACATTGACCACGCCATGGGAATTCCAGAAGAACTGGAGCTTTTTTAAGATAGGAAAGGACTAACCCGCAAAGGTTAGTCCTTTTTCATCTCTTTTACTTGGGTATTTAAATTATTAAATTTAATTTCAAATAGATCCCTTCTTCTGTCTCGCAATTGTCTTACAGTTCCTGACTTTCTTTGTCTTCGTAATATCTCAATGTCTACATCACCAACGACAACCGTTTCGATATTAGGATGACATTCTCCAATAATTCCGTCTCTTGCGAATTCAAAATCACTAGGAGTGAAAATGCCTGACTGAGCATATTGAATGTCCATATTTTCCACTTGTGAAAGGTTGCCAACTGTTCCAGCAATAACCGTATATACTTGATTTTCAACGGCACGGGCCTGAGCACAATATCGAACACGCAAATATCCTTGTCTGTCATCAGTACAAAATGGACAGAAAATGATGTTAGCACCTTGATCTACCGCATAACGTGAAAGCTCAGGAAATTCAATATCATAACAAATCTGAATAGCTATTTTTCCACAATCTGTATCAAAGACCTTTACTGAATCACCTGGTTGTATTCCCCACCATTTTTTTTCATTTGGTGTTACATGTATTTTGTATTGTTTTTCAATGGTACCATCTCGTCTAAAGAGATAGGCAATATTATAAATATGATCATCCTCTTCAACAAAATGCGAGCCACCAATGATATTGACGTTGTACCTCACTGCTAAATGAGTAAATAACTCGATATAATCCTCTGTATATTCCGATAAACGACGGACAGCCTTGGCCGGCACTTTCTCATCTAAAAATGACATGAGCTGTGTCGTAAATATTTCAGGAAATACGGCAAAGTCAGATCCAAAGTCATAGGCTACATCTACATAATATTCAACCTGCCTTTTAAACTCCTCAAACGAATCAATGGACTTCATCATATACTGAATCACTGTAATTCGAACTGGAAAAGAGGTTTTAAAATGTCGTTTGGATGTCGGCCGATAATCAACATTATTCCATTCCATTAAAGTTGCATATTCTAAAGACGCCTTATCATCTGGAAGATACTTTGGATTAATTCTCATGACCGTAAATCCATTCATTATCTGAAAGGTAAGGACTGGATCATAAATATTTTTCGCCATAACTTCTTCCACATATTCTCTAGGAGAGTATTCTTTTTCATATTTATGATAAAAAGGAATTCTCCCTCCTATAATGATACTTTTAAGATTATATCTTCTTGCTAAATCCTTACGAGCTTCATAAAGTCGACGACCAATCTTCATTCTTCTAAAATCAGGATGTACCATGACTTCAATCCCATATAAATTGTAACCATCTGGATCATGATTCGTGATGTACCCCTCGTCTGTAATGTCGTCCCATGTATGTTTATCATCATACTCATCAAAATTCACAATAAGACTGGAGCATGTCCCGATAATTTGACTATCATATTCAACACAAAATTGACCCTCTTGAAAATGGTCAATATGACTTTTTAACTGATCCCTCTTCCAAGGCTCCATGTTTGGAAAACAAAGCTCTTGCAATTTTAAGATTTGCTCAATGTCTGAATACTCTATATTTCGTATTTTAATTTTATGTTCAAATTTTGATAAATCCAATTTTGGCATATACTATCGTTTCCTTTCTTTTCATTTACCATTAGTTTACCTTAGTTTATGAAAGAATACCTGTTCAAACTCTTATTCTTATCTTCCCTTATTGAAACTTCCCTAGCTTTTGAAAAGCAAAACAGCAGTCCTTTTTGAACTACTGTTTTGCTTCTAGAATGGATGCTAATTCTTTTGTAGATGCATTCCCAATTAAGCGGTCTATGTTTTGATCCAATTCCGTTTCTGATCCATCAAAAAGTAATTCCCCATTCTCCAATAATAAAATACGTTCTCCCAATTGCTTCATTTCATCCCAATGATGGCTGATAAAAATAAGAGTCATGCCTTGCTCATGCAGCTTTTTTAACCATTTTATGATGTCAAGTCTTGCTGCTATATCTACTCCTGCAGTAGGCTCATCTAAAAAACAAATCTCTGGCTCATGGATCATTCCCACACATAAATGTAATTTTCTCTTCCAACCACCAGATAGATTTTCCGTTCGTTCATCCCAAACATCATGAAGTCGGAGAAGCTGAATAGTCTCATTAATGTATTCGGAACTTGCCTTTTTCTTCGTTATTTTTTGCCAAAATTGAATTTGGTCTTTTACTTTCATTTCTTCATACAGGACAATTTCTTGAGATACATAACCACTTTGCTTACGTAATTTCTTAAAACTTTTTTTCAAAGGAACTCCCAAGTAGGTGATAGAACCTTTAGTGTGATTTTCGACAGATGCTAACATTTTCAATAAAGTAGTTTTACCAGCACCATTTGGACCAAGTAAGCAAATGGATTCACCCTTCTTTATATCAAAAGAAACTTCATGTATTACCTTCTTATTTCTATAAGTTTTACCGACATTTTTGACTGAGATCATTTCTTCACCTCATCCCAATAACCAATAATAATACCAAACATGCGGGAACATCCATTTCAAAAGTCCAATATCGTAAATCTGAAAGAAAATCATAAAAAACACAGCATAGGAGAGAAGTGGGTATATCAAGATTACCATGCGATAAATCTTAATATCGCGGATAAAGTATTGTAATAATAATGGAAATCCAATTCCCACTATATACACCCATCCTAAAATGGACAACATCTCACTAAAACTAAACAATAATTGTCCTTTCCATAGATAGCTAATCATTAAATAAAGAAAAAAAACAAGAAGAGTTATTCCGGTTGTAAAAACAAAATGCCCTAAATAGTAAGGGAGGATTGTCCCTTTGTTGGAGCGGATTCTTTCTAAAATCCCTTTCCGTTTTTCATGTATGAGGGGCTCATGTAAATATAACAATGTACTCCAAGATAGATAGAGGAAGAAGCCAGCCCATAAAAGAGAGGACATTTGTACAGAAGGTTTCTCTTCTTGTTGTATTTCCTTTGTCACAATCATCTCATGCTCTATTTGGAATAAGGGCTCCGGTTCCCAAAATTCATCTGAATAGTCCCAAGCCTTCTGCCATGAAACATCTGTGTGACTGGATACTTGCTGTGCAGCCTTACTATTTATCGCATATCGAGTAACTAAGGAAGCAATTTTTTCTTTGACAATAAAATCTAATTGAGACTCGCCAGTTCTATACCAAGTAATCGCTTTTTTTATTTCACCGCTTTGAAGAATCTCTTCAAATTCCTCATCGAAAACAAATACAGCTTCAACTTCTCCTTTTTGTAATAAGGTTAATGACTGTTTTTCATCAAGGTGTCGTATGTCTATTCGATCTGCCTCAGATAGCTTTAGTTCTATAAAATCTGATGAACCAGTCTGCTCCAAACCAACTACTGCAATGGGAATACCCACCGTATCCATTGATTTTTGAATAAGGGGCTGAATAGCCAAGACAACTATCATTGGAATTAGAATTAAGAATAATATCATCCAAGGTTTATCTATAAGCTGCTTAAGACGGAGAAATAGTGTAGTAAGCATAATGTTTCTCCTTTCTTATGGCAAAGAGAACCAGTAGAATGAGATAAACGATCCCCATGATCACCAATTGAATCATTTCTCCTGTCCATTTTGTTGAAACTCCCTCTACCCAGATCGAATAAACATTTGGAAATGGATAAACCCACTGGGTCCACGTCGGTGACTCCGGCAAATAAATCGACGGAATCCATATTCCCTCCAAGTAAAAAATCACAGACATAATGAATCCTTTTCCAGCAAAACCAAGACCAGGTGAGTGAAATATATGATAAAAGAAAAGAATAAAAGCAGAAAACACAAAGGATGTAATAAGAATTAGACCTGTTACTTTTAATAAAGGCATGTGCATGGTAAACGGAGTAAGTATAGTAATCCCATAATTTACAAACGATACAAATACTCCAAAGATCCATAATCTGCCGAATTCATGGAGTATAAGATGTGGTCTTGTTTTATTAAGCATTCTAAGTCTTTCTAAAAAAAATTTATTTTTAGTCGGACTTTCCCATAAAAAGAGATATAAAAGCATGCTCATCATAAGAGTTGTAAAAAGGTAAGCAACAATGATGTGAGTACTCCAGCCATTTGATGCCCCGTGAGGAACTTCTATATTTTGAAACCACTGATTTCGTCCTAACGCAAACATACTGTAAGATACAATCGTTTGATTTAATAGTTCATTCCTTTCCTTAGAGTCCGAAATTCCTTTAAGGTATAGGTCATAAACGGTATTCACTCCGCTTTGTGCAGCAGATATGTAGGAAGCACCACTATTTAAAAAACTATCTAATAAAGACCCTTGATACATTTGTTGATTACTTGTAACCAGATAAAGAGGATCATTCTCACCGATTCTTAGACTTTCTGTAAACCCTTTCGGTATAAGAATATATCCTGTTATATTCCCTTCTTCCAGGCTTTTTTTAGCTTCCTGAAAAGTCATATTCTTCAATTCAACTACTTCTTGTAGTTTGGTTTCACTTTGCAATTGAGAAAGAAGGGCTTTTGTTTCAAATGTTCCATCCTCATCAATTATGGCTGCTGTTATCTTTTCATCCGAACTGGGATTTAACATTCCATAACCAAGTAAAATAAAAAGTCCCATGAGAAGAATAGGAAACACTATACAAAATAAAAAAGGAAGGGGTCGTTGAACGATCGCCTTCCATTCTTGAGAAAACAACATTCTAACCCTTCCTTTCTTTCATCAAAATTTAAAATCCGCCAAACATTTCTAACCCTTGCGTCAACTGGTTCATATTGGACTCCATTTCATGTATCAGTTGATTTCTTTCTTCTTCACTCAGCTCTAAGAGATTAACCGCTTGAGCCTCCAGAGAAGGGAATTCTAAGTCATTTGTGAATTCAACATCCTCTTTGTAGCGAAGAATTACATCTAAAATAATATTTCCTGTAGTTGGATCATTCATATCAATCGTTATACCCAATTCTGAGTTAGATGTAGTTAGGACTTCATCTTTTTCTAGAGATGTGTTTAGAAAGCCTGAAATCACTGGAATTTCAGCCGGCATATCTGACCCCTCAAAAGTGAGGTCAAAGGCTGTTTCTGATCCTTTATTATAATAATCAGTAGCCAATGTTGCACCTGCAGAGAAGTTCGTAAAATCATCACTAAAGGAAAGTGCCATATCATAGTCAACATGTAAGCCTTTATCAGTTGGCTCACCTACAGCTTGATAGTTAATGGCTGCATACCCTTCCCCTAATTGGGGTTCAACATTTAAATCAAAAGTACTTGTATACTTGTCACCATCTTTTAGGTAACTAGTATCCAGCTGGATTGTTACTGTTTCACCCTCTGCTGCAATATCTACTGAAACAGTACGGTGTGCTACATACCCTTTATCTAGATAAGCCTTTAACACCATACCATTTGGAATTTCAATATTGTCGATTTCCTCAATAACTAGATCGAGTTCAGCCCCTGATCCAACCAACTGGGATTGGAAAAGGTCCGATATACGCTCATCATTCTTCATTTTTTCCACTAAAGCACTTATTACATTGCGAGCCTCTTCTCCCGTTAAAGTGACTGTAACTTCATCGTAAGAATGACCCTTATATTCTACTCCCTTTTCCATTATAAATTGCTCATCAGTAAGCTGATCAGCAATGGTCTTGGAGTACTCCAAAGTTAATTCTTTCGCTTCATCCACTGTCATGCCAGTTGATAGGTATTTCGTAAAATTTGGGATTTCATTGATTTCAGGATTCACTTCTCCAGTTTCTTCTAGAAACTCTCCTAAACGGGAATTTTCCAGTGTAAGATATTGATCGTACATGAATGGTGCATAGACTCCTGATATTGTTTCATCTTGATATACTTTAGCACCAAGTAAGCTTGTCCCTTGCATATTTACATCAAATTCACCAAATACTTTGCTCTGTTCAGGGTTTACCTGTAGACTGGTAGTTATGCTTGAGTTAGCTACGATTCCTTGAATCATAGACATCATGGGTAACATTTGAGTCATCTGTTCGCCGCCTAAACTAAACTCTGTGGTTAATTCTCCATTCGATTGAAAGGCCTTACTCTGCATGTTTTCTTGATGCTCATAAGCATCCTTTAAGTAAGGCTCCATACGTTCCAATTGTTCTTCAAATGTTTTTTCTTCTGCACTTAAATAAGCCAATTTCGGATTAAAATCTTTCAATAACCCATAAGCTGCTATACCAAAGCCACCAATCACTATAATAGTGATCAAGGCAACAAGCCATAGTTTGATCCCCTTTTTCCTTTGTGATTCCATTTTTCCCTCTCCTCCTCCTGTGATTCTTATTCTCTACGAATCTATTAAAACATAGTTCAACATTGCATTGAAAACCAACCTTTTACTATTATACTATTCTGGATATATGCTTCATACCCAAATTTTCAATCTGTTTTTTTTTAGAAAGCTTAGATAATTAAGGAAAGCGCAAGCTCCCTTCGAAACAAGAAAAGCACTTGTTTCTGCGAAGTAGCTCTAAGCAGCTTCCCTTCCTGCGATGACTTGGGCAAAAACTGAGATAGACTTTGGTTAGAATAGGGTTTTTCGCTAAAGTTACAAATTTTCTGATCTTTTAACAAAGAAGAACACCCTCCGGAAGGATGTTCGCTTTTTGACAGATAGGAAAATATATAACTTTCCTATCTGTATAAATATAACTAAAGTATTCGCCACAAGACCTTGGCTAATACCTTGTTTTTCTAATCGTTCTTCTTTTGGTTTTTTTCTTGGCCATTAGATTCTTGTTTATTTTTGTTACCTTTTGACTCCTGTTTCTCAGACTGATTATTTCCTGAATTACCTCGCTTGTCCTTTTTTTCAAGACCAGGGGGAAGTTGTCTTTCCCTTTGCTCAACTTCCTCCTCATTCTTATTTTTTAATTGTTTTTTCTCTTGTCCTGGAGGATTACCTTTTTTTTCATTCCCCTTGTTTGCTGAATCTTTTTTTTCTTTATTATCCTTGTTTTCCTTTTGAAAAAACTCTTTTATTTTTTTCTTTTCCTCCATCTCAAGCTTCTTTTCTTCTTTCTTTTTTTCTTGTTCAGCGTTTTTCTTTGCTATTTTTTCTTGAATTTCTGCCTTCTTATCCTCTTGGTTAATTACAGGAGGTGCAGATTTTTCATCCTTTAATAACTCTGCAAAAAGTTCATTCATGGAGCGATCCTCTTTATGTGCCTTTTCTAAAGTATCCTTAGGCACCTCGAAGGTTATTACGGAATCAACTAATTCTTCTGTTTGGATAGACTGGTTAAGAATTTGAATAATATCATGTTTCGTTTGTAGGTTCTTTGTATAACTTACACCAATCAAAACGCCCTTGTCTGTTGCATATCCACTATCTTTACTCTCTTGAATAAGACGAAGAGTAACCTTTTGAATCGGTTCCTTTTTCCAATTGGAAAAATCCTCAAGGAGCTCTCTAGCATCTTGATTCAGTGGTTCAATATCTACTACTTTCATATCATTGTTTACTTTAAGTTCCACACTAGGATTAATGTCGATATTAACGTATGCATATACTTTATTTGAATCGTACCAACCAAAAAGCGGGAGTAACATCACAAGGAGGGCAGTCAGCACAGCAACCATTCTTCTCTTCGACTGTGCCGCCCAAAAAGAGCCGATCCAAGTTTTATCTTCCATTGGCTCGAAATAAACATCAGCACCAACCTGGTAACCTGGCTCAACCTTTCCCTTATAGAAGGAACCATCTGCACACATGAAGATGGAATAGTTTCTTTTGTTCTCCATTAAAATTCCTTTTTTCATCATCCCACCCCCCTTAAATAATCCTTTAAATACAAATAATCCTCACATAAGATGATAAAAATGGCGATAATATATTTTCGGTTTCTTTCAAGTGTTTTTTTGCTTACATCTACCTTCGCCTCTAAATCTTTTATAGGAAGTTTTTTCTTATCAAACACATAATTTCGAAGACTTTCTTCTTGATACAAAAGCTTGGCTACTTTAATTGCAGACTCTCTTGCATCCTTATGCTTTGGTGATATTTTCGTCAGTTCCTCAAAAGACAATTGGTACCTCTTGAGTTTTATTTGATAATCCTTAATTTCTTCCTGACGATGCATGGCCTCCATCTGTAATCTATATTGTTCATTTGCGGCCTTTACTTCCTCAGGATTTTCTGAGTAATCCTCATTATCATAAAAGTGGTCGATAGAAGCAACTGCTACCTTCTTTTTCTCACTTCTTATGTAATCGATGACCTTACGTTTAATGACCAACTTAGCGAATGAAAGGAAAGAACTTCCTTTTTCACTGGAATAAGCATCAATTGCTTCATGAAAAGCAATCAGACCAATACTAAATTCATCATCGTGATTTGGGTCGATGAAACGTTTACATACCTCAGAAACTGTTTTGGCAATAAAGGGGCGATATTTTTCCAGGAGATGATTGGTAATATCACTCTGCCCATTCTGCGCTGCGATGACTTGTTCTTCGAGTGAATTATCTATACGTTTTTGAAATAAACGGCTGATCAAACCTCTTCACCTCCGTCACTATAAGTTTCGTTATAAAGAGAAATTTTATGGGGGTAAGAAAAACTTGGCTTGTCGTTAAAGGGATTCTTGAAACGAATTTTACTTTCTTAGAAGCCCTTATACTCTGGAGTGCAAGTCCTTATAGCCGAAAGTATTAGTTTTTTCTTATACTATCAACCGACTAAAGGTAAAAGTGCAGGACTTTTAGGTCATACTCTTGGTGCAAACAATCAGTGGGGGACTGCCGCTGATTGAAGTTTCCCTTTATCAAGATAATACGTAATAGGGACAAATAGCCCTACTTTTCCAAAAGGTTCCTTCTTTAACGTAGCAAATATAACTCCAATTACCTCCCCATCTTCATTTAATACCGGACTGCCACTATTCCCTCGATAGACAGGGGCCTCGATCATCATGACCTCTCGCTCCCAACTTTTTAGCTGTGTCATCTCCAATAAATTTCCTTCATTTGCAATACCAGAAAATTGGAGTGGATTACCTATAAAACGAATAGGATCTCCTTTATTATACTCAGGACTTCCACTTAAAGTTAAAAACGGTAAGTCCTCCCCTTCAATGGTTAACACAGCCAAATCAATATCGGGATAAGACTCTGAAACCTTCGCTTTGTACATTCCATCCTCTGGAAACGTGACGGTTATTTGATGGCTATCTTCTATTACATGGTGATTGGTAAGAATCGTACCCTCTGAATCTATGGAAAACCCTGTACCTTTACTGCCCCCAGCCTTTACTAGAACGACGGATTCCTTGTACTTTTGCATATCTTCATCATCCAAAAGGTCAGCTGATGTCATTAAAAATTCTATCGCTGGGATAGAGAATGTCTTCGGAATAATTGATATGATTTGAAAAGCCATCACAAAGGCAATGAGCCAAAAAATCCATCGAGGAAAACCTGCAGGAGGATTTAGGTTTTCTTTCTCTGCTCTTTTTCTTGCTAAAGCCTTTTCTCGTTCTTCTTTAAGAACCTCCAGCATCTCTTCAGGCTCAAGCTCTTCATACAGATCTGACTCATCTATTGTCTCTGGAGTTTTTGTTTTGCTTTCTTTCTTAAAGTTGATATCATCTTTTTGATCATCCAAAAGCTTTCCCCTCCTGAACTATCTATTATATTAGAAAAACTTGGCTTATCGCTAAAGGGATTCTTGAAAGCATGTTTTGCTTTCTTAAAAGCCCTTATAATCTGCAGTGCAAGTCCTAATGGCGAAAGCATAATTTTTTTTATGTACTATTGATAGTTGTAAAACGAGTCAATAGAATCGATCTATTCACCTGGTTTGCTTCCTCGATCTGTGAAACGAGTCAATAGGACCGCTCTATTCACCTGGTTTGCTTCCTCGACCTATAAAACGAGTCAATAGAATCGGTCTATTCACCTGGTTTGCTTCCTCGACCTATAAAACGAGTCAATAGGACCGGTCTATTCACCTGGTTTGCTTCCTCCACCTGTAAAACGAGTCAATAGGACCGGTCTATTCACCTGGTTTGCTTCCTCGACCTATAAAACGAGTCAATAGGACCGGTCTATTCACCTGGTTTGCTTCCTCCACCTGTAAAACGAGTCAATAGGACCGGTCTATTCACCTGGTTTGCTTCCTCGACCTATAAAACGAGTCAATAGGACCGGTCTATTCACCTGGTTTGCTTCCTCCACCTGTAAAACGAGTCAATAGGACCGGTCTATTCACCTGGTTTGCTTCCTCGACCTATAAAACGAGTCAATAGGACCGGTCTATTCACCTGGTTTGCTTCCTCCACCTGTAAAACGAGTCAATAGGACCGGTCTATTCACCTGGTTTGCTTCCTCGACCTATAAAACGAGTCAATAGGACCGGTCTATTCACCTGGTTTGCTTCCTCCACCTGTAAAACGAGTCAATAGGACCGGTCTATTCACCTGGTTTGCTTCCTCGACCTATAAAACGAGTCAATAGGACCGGTCTATTCACCTGGTTTGCTTCCTCCACCTGTAAAACGAGTCAATAGGACCGGTCTATTCACCCGGTTTGCTTCCTAGATCCGAAAAACGAGTCAATAGAATCGATCTATTCACCTGGTTTGCTTCCTCCACATGTAAAACGAGTCAATAGAATCGATCTATTCACCTGGTTTGCTTCCTCGACCTGTAAAACGAGTCAATAGAATCGGTCTATTCACCTGGTTTGCTTCCTCGACATGTGAAACGAGTCAATAGAATCGGTCTATTCACCTGGTTTGCTTCCTCCACCTGTAAAACGAGTCAATAGAATCGGTCTATTCACTGGGTTTGCTTCCTCGATCTGTAAAACGAGTCAATAGAATCGGTCTATTCACCTGGTTCGCTTCCTCCACCTGTAAAACGAGTCAATAGAATCGGTCTATTCACCTGGTTTGCTTCCTCGATCTGTGAAACGAGTCAATAGGACCGCTCTATTCACCTGGTTTGCTTCCTCGATCCGAAAAACGAGTCAATAGGACCGGTCTATTCACCTGGTTTGCTTCCTCGACCTGTAAAGCGAGTCAATTATTTTCTTATCTTGAGAAAAAAAGCCTGATGCACGGATATGTACATCAGGCATCCTTCTACTATTGTGACCTACTTTTAAGAAATTTTCAATTTTCCTTTTTGCATTTCATACATTTGATAGTACACTCCACTTTGTTCGAGAAGCTGTTGGTGGTTTCCCGTTTCAATGATTTTCCCATGATCAAGAACAAGAATTTGATCGGCTTGCTGAATCGTCGACAAGCGATGAGCAATGACTAAAGTGGTTCGTCCTTGTTTTAGCACTTGAAGGGCATTTTGTATTAGAACCTCTGTTTCTGTATCAATATTTGCTGTCGCTTCATCTAAAATTAAGATAGCTGGATCAAATGCAAGGGCTCTTGCAAAAGAAATTAACTGACGTTCACCACTTGATAAAGTGCTACCCTTCTCTTTTAATGGTTCGTCATATTTCTTCGAAAGCTTCTCAATAAAGCGGTCTGCTCCGACTGCTTTTAATGCCGCAATCGCATGGTCGCGGCTAATTCGTTCATCATTCATTGTTACATTTGATAGAATGGTTCCCGAAAAAATGAATGGATCCTGTAACACAATCCCCATATGAGATCGCACTTGTTGCTTAGACCATTGTTTTGTATCATTTCCATCAATCTTTATAGTCCCTTTTTGAGGATCATAGAATCGAAACAATAGATTCATAATGGAGCTTTTTCCTGAACCTGTATGGCCAACGAAAGCAACAGTCTCTCCTGATTGAATGGTGAAGTTTAAGTTTTTCAATACATCTTCTTTTCCATCATAGCTAAAGGATACATGATTAAATTCTATATGTCCCCTATATTTTGGAATTGCATCATGGTCTGTTTCTTCACCTTGTTGATCCATAAGCTCAAAAACCCTTGATGCACCTACTCGAGCCTGTTCAAGCTGTGGTAACTGGTTTACCACTTGATTCATTGGCTCAAACAAGCGGTTTAAATAATCAACAAACGCATATAAGACCCCTGCTGTTACAACAGAACCAATGTTCATTGATTGAGAACCAAAATACCAGATAAATCCAACAAAGGTAATATTCCGAATAACATTTACAAGATTATGAGACGTTAAGGCATCCAGCTTCAAAATTTTACTTTGGAAAGTAAAATGACGCTGATTAAGCACCTCGAACTCTTCCTCAGTCTGTTTCTTTTGCCGAAATGCCTGAATGATAGGCATACCTTGAATAGATTCGTTAATATTTCCGTTAATCTCACTTATTGTGGATCGAACGACATGATTATGCTTTAATACAAGCCGTTTGTAGACATTTATCCAGACAAGTAGGATAGGAACGAGAATTAAACAAAAAGCTGCTAAACGGGCATCTAAAAGAAAAAGAGCAGAATAGATCCCAATCATATAAACAGCACTTGTAACAAAGGTCGCTAAAACCTTAACATAAAGCTCTTTAATAGCTTCTGTATCATTCGTAACGCGTGCAACAATTTTCCCTGCTGGTCGATCATTAAAATAAGGAATTGGCAGCCTTTGAATATGAGTAAAAATATCTCCACGCATTTTTTGAATGATTCGATTCGAAGATACTTGAAGTAAATAAGTTTTTCCGAATTGGAAAAACGCTGCTATGAGTAAAAGTAAGACATAGAGACCTAATAATAGGAAAATAGGTTGAACTTCGGACTTAAAGAAGGTTCCTATCTCCTGAATAGTAAGGGGATCTCCTTCGTAAAATTGGGATCCATCTATTGTTTCAATTTTGATTTGATCCCCTTCCATACTCTTCGCTCCATTTACGGGTACTTCATCCTCTACCATATAATATTTTCGTCCAACTTGAACGATGGAAACAATATCAGTGGCTGTAGATGTATCTTCTAAACGGTCTCTTCTTATATAATGACTTCCATGATATTGAACGGATTTATCTAAAGTTTCTTCAACTTCATACCAGGTACCTTCAACCCCTAAAATATGATCATCAATTATTTTCTTCGCGATAAAAGGACCGGTCAATTCAAGAGCTACGGCTAATACTAAGCACAATAACCCTAAAAGAATGGACTTTTTAAAAGAAAGGGCATAATCAAATAAACGTCGTTCGGTGGATTTTTTATTCATTTAGACCACCTCCTGATCTTCTAGTTGCTGGAGTTGATACTGTGCAGCGTACCAACCACCATGGGCAATTAATTGCTCATGGGTACCATGCTCCACAATTTCACCTTCTTCTAAAACGATAATCTGGTCTGCATGTTCAACTGCGGATAGACGATGAGCAGCAATAAATGTTGTTTTTCCTTTTCGCTCTTTGCGAAGATTTGCAATAATATTCGCTTCCGTCTTTCCATCAACAGCAGACATAGCATCATCTAAAATTAAAATTTCAGGATCCATGATTAAGGCTCTAGCTAATGCTAAACGTTGTTTCTGTCCACCAGATAAAGTCACTCCACTTTCGCCAACCTGTGTATCTAACCCTTCCGGTAACAACTCCACATCCTGCCTTAAATAAGATAGACCCAGAACTTGGTTGACTTCTTCACGACTTGCATCAGATTTACCAAATCGAATATTTTCTAAAACAGATTTTGAAAATAAAATCTGATCCTGTGGTACATATCCAATCCAAGAACGAGTTTGATCTAAGGATAGTTTTTCAATAGGAACTCCATTAATCAAAAGCTCTCCATGATTTTTTCTAGGATATTCTCGAAGCATTTGACGGAAAAGGGTTGTTTTCCCTGCTCCTGTTTTCCCAACCACACCAATGGTTTCACCACGTTTTACTGTTAGAGTCACATTAGAAACACTTTTCATCTGACTTTCAGGATAAACAAAGTCTAAATCCTTAAATTCTAGAATTTCCGGGAGGTTGATGTAAACTGGATGTTCTGGAGATCTTACATCTGCCGGATAAGATAGGGTTTCATTTACACGATCAAGAGAAGCGTTTCCACGCTGCATTACGTTTATTAATTCCCCTACAGCAAACATTGGCCAAATCAACATTCCTAAATAGACATTGAAGGAAACAAGACCTCCGAGAGTTAATTCATTCTGAAAAACGAGCTGTGCCCCATATCCCAAACCAATGGTATAGGATAGTCCAACTAAAACCTTCATGGTTGGTTCAAACATGGCATCAATTTTCGCAACAGCAACGTTTTTGGTATACACATCTTCCGTATGCTCACGGAATCTTTTTTCATCTTCTTTTTCCTGAACGAAAGCACGTAAAACACGGACACCTCGTACAGACTCAAGGACATAATCATTTAAATCCCCAAAAGAAGTTTGAGCACGCATAAAGCGTTCATGGATCGTCTTTCCGTATTTGTGCATGACTATCGCCATAAATGGCAGTGGAATTAAAGCTACCAACGTAAGTTTCCAGCTAATCGTGAACACCATGACTCCAATAATCAACATCATAAATACGGTGGAATCTACTAGTGTCAGGATTCCAAACCCGGCAGTTGCGGATATTGCTTTTAAGTCATTCGTAGCACGAGCCATTAAATCCCCGGTTCGATACTTACCGAAGAAGGTCGGATTCATTTGTAGTAAATGGCCCATAAGTTTGGTGCGCATCATTCTTTCTACTAGATAAGCTCCACCAAAAAGCAAATAGACCCATACAAATGAGATGATATAGGAGAAGACAATGATTCCTCCGTAGATTAGCAATAAATTGGCTAATTCACTCGGTCCTGCTTGCTCGTAGGTAATTGCGTCAATCGCCAGTCCAATTAATTTCGGTGGCAACACATCAGCGATACTAGCAAGAATCAAGCATGAAACCGCAATGATATACCTTTTCTTATGTTCTAAAAAGAACCATTTTAACTTTCCTAATACACTAAACATACAATTACCTTCTCTCTGTTTTTAACTAACCATCATCCATCCAATCATCTTTCTTTACACTTGGTTTTGAAACAACTGCATGACTCACATTCATTTCCTCCTTAAAAAATTTTTATATAGTTAAGCTAAATGCTTGAACTCGGAATATAGGTGCAGACATGACTCTGCTTCATCGCAAATTTACATGTCACGTTTTATTTGAGTCGAAGTTGACTTGTCTTTGACGCATTTTTAAGATGCAATCTCCTTTTTATGTCGAACTTGACGGTACTTCCACACAATTTTGGTTATTGTTAATCATTTTGAGTTTAAGTCGGATCTACTTCGACGCCGATTTAATGTTCTTTGTTCATTTTGTGTTGAACCTGGCTAAACTTCGTCGTATATC
Source organism: Bacillaceae bacterium S4-13-56 (assembly GCA_040191315.1). Taxonomy (NCBI): domain Bacteria; kingdom Bacillati; phylum Bacillota; class Bacilli; order Caryophanales; family Bacillaceae; species Bacillaceae bacterium S4-13-56. The sequence continues at coordinate 32,909 of JAWJLM010000026.1, forward strand.
TAGTCCTTACGATTTATTTTCTATCGAACAAACCATAACTTCTACACATTTTTAATGGTGAATTGAGATTTCCTGTCGAACTCTCTCCAAAAACAAAAAACAGCACACGTCTCCTGACGCACGCTGTTTAAGAATTCAGAAATCTTAATAAAGCAATATAAAAAGCAGGCCACGAGCATACGTAACCTGCTTTAAGAAAATGAAATAATTAAAACAAATAATTATCTGATGTTCATCTTATGCGAGGTTACGGAAATATTCAGTTGATTTTGATATACATATACTTTTTTCATTTCCTTTAACCTCCTTCTGCATATATTTTCCTCAATCAGTATATCCTCATCTTCTCATGAAGTCAATCTACACTTTTATTTTTAAAGAACCGAGATATATCATTTTGCTAATTTTATCTACGGACACTCCCGTCCCCTTTACGATTTGTTGTACAGTTGCCAAAGGTGTTTTCCGTAAATAAGAAAGAACTTTTTCTTGATCCTGCAAGCACTTCCCACATGACATAAAAGGAGTATTCGAGATCGGTGCACCACAAATTTTACATATACGACTGAGATTGCTCATAGGTTCTCCCCCATTTAAAAAAATTCTTTATATAGAAAAATTCGAGCTCTCCATTTTTATTATGGGGGGTCTTTCCTATTTAATATTTTATGGCTCTATAGAATGATATGTAAGATGACTAGAAATAAGAATGTTCCTGCACTATAAAGATGAAGTTTTCTTCATCTTCCGGTGGCCTTTCTTCTCCTATGCCAACCCGTACCAAGCAAAAATAATCCCATCCCCAATGTGAAGACCCCACTGTAATGGGTGCTAGAAAGCGAAGGCGTATTCTGCCACATTAACCAACCATGTATTACGGCTAATAATATCCCCGCCAGACCTATCCACGGATGAAGGGGCATCATTTTTCTTGAGTACTGTACCAACCTTTTCTTTAATGATTTATTTTTCCCTTTTTTAATGGTGTAAAAGAGAGGGTACATGTTCCAGTTCACGATTAATAACAAAATAGCTAAAAATGCAATGGATTTTGAAATAACATGTTCTGGGTTTGAAAAGATAATGAATAGTAACCCTACTATAATAGCACCATGAAGCAACAACCAGTTTCTCACTCTCGAATACCTCCTCTATTTGTTAGATTTAGAACGTTGTCCTGCAGATTCGCGCATCGATTTCCAGTCATCGCGCATCTAATTTTTATATTCGCGCATCACCTTTAAGTTAACACTACGAGTCAAATCAAAAAAGAGGCACCTGATTCTAGGCGCCCAAAAAAGATTGGTTTTTATGATTTAACTCAGAATTTAAAATATCACGCTTTCACCATATTAGTTGAACTTTCACTTGCCACATTTGAAGCCTTTGACATGTTAATCAATAGACATACCAAGCTGAAAAGGGCAAGAAAGATAAATCCATAGAAGAAGCTTCCCGTCGTATCCTTTAACATACCTAGTACGATTGGTGGGAAAAAGCCTCCGAGACCACCTGCAGCTCCTACAATACCAGTAACTGCACCTGTATTGGATGGAGAAACCATAGGAACCATTTTAAATACGACTCCATTTCCAAGACCAACAACTAGAGCAATACTTAAGCAGGATACTGTGAAAATATATATATTTTCATTGAAAAACCCTAGTACTACAGCAAACACTGTGACTACACTAAAAATACCAAATAATAGCTTCTTAGGATCGATCTTGTCTGCTAGCATTCCTCCAACTGGACGAACAAACGTAGCTAAAATAACAAACCCAGCAGCACGCTGGCCAGCAGATACACTAGATACTTCAAACAAATCCTGTAGTAAAGTTGGTAAATAGATACCGAAAGCAACGAAAGATCCAAACGTTAAAAAGTAAAAGATTGATAGAATCCATGTTTGACGATATTTTAAGGCCTCCATCGATTGCCTAAATGTTTTTGGAGGGCCCGTTCTTTCTCTTTCCTTCGTTCCAAACCAAAAGATCACAGTCATGATAATAACAGCTACAGCTAGAATTCGAAATGCAGCGTCAATACTATATACAGAAACGATAACAGGTACGGCAAACCCAGCTACAGCTGTACCGATGTTTCCAACACCTGTAATTCCTAATACAAAACCTTGCTTTTCCTTTGGATACCATCCTGAAACAAAAGTGATGGCAATGGCAAAGGTTGTTCCCGCCATACCAATGAAGAAGGCATATACTAATAATGCAGCATACGATTCAGCAAAGCTTGCTCCAATAAGTGGAATCACTAAGAACAAGAGGGTTATGGCATATACCTTACGCCCACTATACTTATCGGACAGGATTCCTAAAGGAATACGCATGATCGAACCCAAAATAACTGGAACAGCAACTAGAACACTTTTCTGAGTTCCACTTAATCCATACAATACCTGAATGTCATTTGCCATAGGAGATAAAATAGACCAAACCGAAAAACCGATTACCATTGCTATTGTTGACATGACAAGTGCCGATGTTCTACCTTTGTTTACGTTCATAAAAGAACCTCCCTAACCAAATTATTAGCATCCTCTAATTCCTTAACTCGCTTTTCTGTTTTCTCTCTTTTTATAAACTACATAGCTTCTAGATAGATAACGGAGTGGCAGGCTAAACACATGAACCAATCTTGTGAAAGGCCAAACTACAATTAATCCATATACTGCACCAATGTGGAATTTAAACCATACTGGAACCTCTGCCATAAGTTCAGGCTGCACATTTAGATAGAACAATCCACGAAGCCACGGTCCAATCGTCGTTCGATAATCAAAGCCATGAGAATCTATGTTTGAGAATGTTGCTGACATTCCAGATAACATAACAATTCCTAGAAAAACTAAAGCTAACACATCCCCCTTGGAAGTAGTTACTTTAATTCTCTTCACTCTCCATCTTCTGAAAGATAGTATGAAGAGTCCTAGAATAGCTACGATTCCAGCTGGAACACCGCCTATAATAGCTATCCAATGATACATTTCCTCTGATACTCCAAGGGTACTATAAACAGTTTCTGGTACAGCCAATCCCATGACATGACCAATAAACACGAAGATGATTCCCCAATGAAATAGCAAAGACCCAAATCTCAAATGTTTTTTTTCTAGAAATTCACTAGATTTTGAAGTCCATCCAAATTGATCTTTTTGGTAGCGATAAATATGACCACCAATGAAGAGTGTTAGTGTCACATAGGGAAGAATTCCCCATAAGATCCAGTCCATTTTTTTACCTCCTTATGCGGTTTGATAGATGCCCGCTTCTTCCATTGTGATTAATAAGGCATCGAGCAAGAAGGTGTAAAAGCTTTGGGCTTTCACTAATGTTTCCCTAATTTCACGAATTGCTTTTTCATAAGTAGTTAGCAATTCAATTCCTTCTTCCCATGTATGAGCACTAAATTCAAGCATGAGAGGAAGATAGTCAGGAAGCTCCTTATCAATCACCTCAAAACCTGCTTTTGAATAAAAATTCTTCAACTTTAGTAATTCTAATCCTCGTTCTCGTTGCTCCCCTAATTTTAGATAGGTTACATAAAGATTCGTTGTTCTACCAAAATCAAAAAGCTGAATATAGTGGTCGATCCATTCTTCGGCTGGAATCTCTTGGACTACATCAATAAATCTCAAGAGGTGATCTTGGACTTGATTTTGACCCAAGTCCAAGATCTCTTCTTTTAATTCTGGAAGTACAGATCTCACTTCCTCCTTAGGGTAACGTAAGAGAAACGAAGTCAATTGGTAAACCGTTTGTATCTGTTCTTCATTCATTTTTCACGCCTCCTTAGGATAAAGTTCCGCAGCTTCCTGGGCCGCCTGCAAAGTCAAGACCACATGACCCTTGTTCTGCATATAAGTCTTCAACCTCTTCACGATGAGATTTTGGAATAACGAAACGATCATTATATTTTGCAATAGCTAGTAAACGGTACATGTCTTCCATAGAATCCTTCGTTAAGCCAAGGTCAGTAATCCATTTTTCATCAAAGTCTTTTCCGGTTTGTTGGGCACGCATAAAACTTCTCATAACAGCCATCTTCTTGAGAGTTGTACGGATATGTTCCTCATCACCTGCTGTTAAAAGTTCAGCAAGGTATTGAATAGGAATTCTCATGTTATCGATAGCTGGAAAAATATCATCAGGTTGTGCCTGACTTCCTTTTCCTTCAATGGAGTTCATAATTGGGCTCAATGGTGGGATATACCATACCATTGGCATTGTGCGATATTCTGGATGTAATGGAAGAGCAATCTTCCAATCAATAATCATTTTATATAATGGTGAAGCTTGTGCCGCTTCAATCCAATCCATTGGAATACCCTGTGCAAGAGCTTCCTTCACTACTTCTGGATCATTTGGATCTAAGAAAAGTTCTAATTGCTTATGGTAAAGTTCCTTTTCATCCTCTACTGAAGCTGCTTCTTGAACCTTATCAGCGTCATAAAGCATAACGCCAATGTAACGGATACGTCCTACACAAGTTTCAGAACAAACAGTAGGCTGACCATTTTCAATTCTTGGGTAACATAGCGTACATTTTTCTGCTTTGTTTGTTTTCCAATTAAAATATACTTTTTTGTAAGGACAAGAAGTCACACAGTGTCTCCAAGCACGACATGCATTTTGGTCAACAAGAACGATTCCATCTTCATCACGCTTGTACATTGCACCTGACGGACAAGAGGAGACGCAAGATGGGTTGATGCAGTGTTCGCAAATTCTCGGAAGATACATCATAAATACATCTTCAAATTCTGTTTTGATAGATTCCTGCATTTTGCGGACGTTTGGATCCATTAAACCGGTAATATGTCCACCTGCAAGGTCATCCTCCCAGTTTGGCCCCCATTCAAGATCCATAAATTCATTTGTAATCGCTGATTTTGCTCTTGCAATTGGCTGATGCTTTTTTTCACCACTAGTGGTTAAATTTTCATAGTCATAGTTCCATGGCTCATAGTAATCATCAATAGTAGGTTGATATGGGTTGTAAAAAAGGTTTAATAAGCGATTCGTTTTGGAACCTGATTTCAGCTGGAGCTCACCATTCTTTAGCTCCCAGCCTCCTTTATATTTCTCTTGATCTTCCCATTGCTTTGGATAACCAATTCCTGGCTTTGTTTCCACGTTGTTAAAGTACATATATTCTGCTCCTGGGCGATTCGTCCAGGTATTTTTACACGTTACACTACAAGTATGACACCCGATACATTTATCGAGGTTCATAACCATGCCAACTTGTGCTTTAATCCTCAAGCCAATCTACCTCCTTCAGCTTTCTGATAACGACATTTAGATCTCTCTGGTTACCCGTTGGTCCATAATAATTAAATCCATAGCTTAATTGTCCATATCCACCAATCATGTGTGTTGGTTTGACGTGAATTCGTGTTGGACTGTTATGAGTCCCTCCGCGATTTTTCGTTAAGTTCGTTCCTGGTACATGGATATGACGATCCTGTGCATGATGCATGAACGCCATTCCCCTAGGAATTCTGTGAGAAACAACCGCTCTTGCCACAACAACTCCATTACGATTGAAGCATTCAAGCCAGTCGTTATCCTCTAAGTCCGCTTCAGCTGCATCATCCTTATTCAACCAGATGGTTGGGCCTCCTCGGAAAAGAGTAAGCATTGGTTGAGCATCGAAGTACATACTGTGAATAGACCATTTGTTATGTGGTGTTAAATAATTTAAAGTGATTTCTTTACCTTCCACTTTCGGACGGTCTGAACGGAAAGGCGTGTGATTTAAAATAGGTTTAAAGGTTGCTAGATTCTCTCCAAACTCTGTCATCATTTCATGATCTAAGAAGTAGGATTGACGACCAGTAATCGTTCTCCAGGGAATCATTTTCTCTACATTCGTTGTAAATGGAGAGTAACGACGTCCACCTTTTTCAGAACCGCTAAAGGCTGGCGAAGTAATAACTGTCTTTGGCTTGGCAGAAATATCATCGAAAGTGAAGCATTCTTCTTCTCTCTCCTTCGCAAGATCCACAAGCTCTAGACTTGTTTTCTTTTCTAGAGACTCCCAAGCTTTAACTGCTACTTTCCCATTGGTTGTCGAAGATAGCATCAAAATGGCTTCTGAAACATTTCTTGCTGAAGAAATATCTGGGTATCCCTTGGCAATTGTATCTTTCTTAATAACACCAAGTGTACGTTTTACTTTTTCATATTCTTCCTTCATATCCCAGTTCATGCCTTTAATTCCATATGGTTGATTCGCGATATTTGGACCAAGAGCTGTCATCTTGTCATAGATTAACTTATAATCACGTTCCACTACGTGGATTTGTGGCATTGTCTTACCTGGAATTGGTTCACATTCACCTTTAGACCAATCCTTAATTTTCCCTAATGGCTGTGCCAATTCCTGTGGCGTATCATGTTGTAATGGTGTAGCCACCACTTCTTTTGTTGTTTCCATATCTAACTCAGTTGCTAAGTCGGAAACTGCTTTAGCAAGGGATTTGAAAATATCCCAGTCTGATCTTGATTCCCATGGAGTAGCAATCGCTGCGTTGAATGGATGAATAAATGGATGCATATCAGTACTTGATAAATCTTCCTTCTCATACCAAGTGGCTGCTGGTAATACAACATCTGAGTAAAGAGCTGTTCCTGCCATACGGAAGTCTAAGTTAATAAGTAAATCAAGCTTTCCTTCAGGAGCTTCTTCCTTCCAGTTGATTTCCTGTGGACGAAGACTGTCTTTGTCATCGTTTAACAATCCATTTTGAGCACCTAGTAAATGCTTTAAGAAATATTCATGTCCTTTACCGGAGCTAGAAATTAGGTTTGCTCTCCATACAAATAAATTTCTAGGAAAGTTTTCTGGTGCATCTGGATCTTCAATGGAAAATTTCAATTCTTTATTTTTAAGTTTTTGTGCTACATATTTTCCAATTTCTTCAGGTGTTTTGTTCCCTTTTTCTTCCGCTTCTTTATATAAGTCTATTCCATTTTGATTAAACGTTGGATATGATGGTAACCAACCTAAACGGGCTGCCATGACATTGTAGTCAGCATAGTGACTGTAGCGAGCTTTTTCTACTGTTGGAGAAACCAATTCATCAACAGGAGTTTCTTCATATCGATACTGATCTGTTGCAAAATAGAAGAAGGAAGTACCGTTTTGAAGCTTCGGTGGTCCTGCCCAGTCTTTTGCTGTTGCGATATTAGTCCAGCCCTCCGCTGGTCTCAATTTTTCCTGACCAACATAGTGAGCCCAACCTCCACCGTTGACTCCTTGTGCACCAACCATTAACACTAGGTTTAGTACGGCACGATAGATCGTATCAGAGTTATACCAGTGGTTAATTCCAGCACCAACGATGATCATGGAGCGACCTTTTGTATCAATGGCATTTTGTGCAAATTCCATTGCAATCTTTATAATTTGATCAGCCGGCACTCCTGTAATCTTCTCCTGCCAAGCTGGAGTGTAGGGAGTATTGTCTTCATAGCTCTTTGCACATTCTCCACCGATACCACGATCGATTCCGTAGTTGGCAAGCATTAAATCATAAACAGTCGTTACATATTGAGTTTCCCCGTCAATTTCTACTGCTTTCGCTGGAACTGCTCGGTTTAATATTTTTCGTCCATCACCATCAAAATATGGCATTTCCACTGTTACCACTTGGTCTTTCTGATCTAGGAAGCTAATTTCAGGATCAATAGCTGCTCCTGTTTCTTCATCGTTAAGCTTTAAATTCCATTTTCCCTTATCATCCCAGCGAGATCCCATCGTACCTTGTGGAATCGCAAAATCATTCGTTTTCTTATTAAACATCGCTGGCTTCCATTCATTCTTCTCTACTTCTTTACCCAAGTCATAAGCATGAAGATAACGATCCGCTTGATAGGAATCTCCAGCTTTTTTTAGTTTTACGACGAATGGGAAGTCGGTATATGTTTTAGCATACTGATCAAAGTAAGGTATTTCTTGCTTATTGTAATATTCATTTAAGATGACGTGACCCATGGCCATAGCCACTGCACCATCAGTACCTTGTTTGACTGACATCCAGTCATCAGAGAATTTCGTTGACTCAGCATAGTCAGGGCTTACGGAAATAACTTTTGTTCCTTTATAACGAGCTTCTGCTAAAAAGTGAGCATCAGGAGTTCTCGTCAAAGGTACGTTTGATCCCCAAGTCATGATGTATCCTGCATTAAACCAGTCAGAACTTTCAGGTACATCTGTCTGATCGCCCCAAATTTGTGGAGATGCTGGTGGCAAGTCTGCATACCAGTCATAAAAGCTAAGCATTGGCCCACCAAGAAGTGACATAAAACGGCTTCCTGCCGCATGGCTTACCATGGACATCGCAGGGATTGGTGAGAAACCAATATTTCGATCCGGACCATATTTAACTACAGTGTAGAGCACAGATGATGCCACAAGCTTTAACACTTCATCCCACTCTGCTCTCACAAGACCACCTTTTCCACGAGCTTGCTTATAGCGTTTTGCTTTTTCCGGATTTTCAACGATACTCTTCCAAGCATCTAATGGAGATTCGTGATTTTCTAAAGCTTCTCTCCACATTTGAATTAAAGCTTTTCTTACGTATGGGTACTTCACACGAAGTGGACTATATATATACCACGAAAAGCTAGCACCCCTTGGGCAACCTCTTGGTTCGAAATCTGGCATATCAGGTCCTGTGGTTGGATAATCCGTTGCTTGACCTTCCCAGGTTACAAGGCCATCTTTTACATAGATGTTCCAGCTGCATGACCCTGTACAGTTGACACCATGTGTACTACGAATAACCTTATCGTGCTGCCAGCGTCTTCTGTAGACATTTTCCCAGTCTCTGTTCCCTTCCTGTAATTGACTATGTCCATCACTATATTTTTCTTTAGGCTTCATATACGTTAGTCGATTCCATAATGGAGATGTTTTCTTTTTCATCCTTGCAACTCCTCTTTTTCAAAAAGTGAAACTTCCCTCAGTGGGCGTCTCCCACTGATTGTTAGCACCTAAGGGTATAGCCTAAGGGCCCTTGAACCAATCGGACAATTACGGGCAGTTATACTCTTCTCGTTTTACTTAAGGCTAGAGATGGAGTATTATCACCCATTCATGTGAGATAAAGATGTCTTTGTCTTCTCCATATTACTCACCTTCTCATAATGAAAACCGTGAAAAAAGTCACACTTTTGTTCCGCTTCACTGTATTGTCATTTTTGTTACCAGTTTTGTGATAGATATCACGTCGATTTTGTGGTAAAGTTGTTTATTTAAATCAGATATTCTATGATAGATATTAGAGTAAACTAGAATCGCCCTGTTTATCGTAAGAAAGCGGACCGCAGAACGATGGATAATCATCACATCATGTTGGGACTGCAGTTACTCGTCCCACCGAAATGATTGACAATGTCGACGTGACCTACATCCTCGAAAAAGTAAGATTTTTTCTCCGCGCGAAGTAGTTCATTGTAGTTTTCCTGTCCTGTAGGCCCTAAGGGAGCACGATTGACATCGTGAATCGATGTTGACTTATCGAAGGAAATAAGGGAACTGACTCTAGTCGATGGGTGATGGGTCTAGACAAAACAAAGGGTTTGGAGGGGCAATATGGATATCAAACAAATGCTAGGTTTTAATGAAAAATTTGTTCAAAATGGGGAGCACAAACCTTATGAATCCGATAAATTCCCTAACAAGAAAATAGTCATCTTAACATGTATAGACGCTCGTTTAATGGACTTACTCCCAAGAGCGTTGAACTTGAAAAATGGGGATGCTAAAATCATTCGGACAGCAGGCGGTACGATAACGGAACCCTATGGAAGCATCATGAAAAGCTTACTTGTATCGATTTACGCATTAGAAGCTGATCACGTTCTTGTCATTGGACATAAAGATTGTGGGATGCAGAATCTTGAGGGAAAAGCTTTAGTACAAAAAATGATTGATGCCGGGGTAGGTAAAGGTCAGGTTAAAGAAGATGTAGCAGGTTGGCTTACTGGTTTCAGCGATGTTGGTCAAGCTGTTTTAGAAAGTGTTGATTTGATTAAAAATCATCCATTAATTACGAAGGAAATTAATGTCGATGGATTCGTAATCGATCCTACTACTGGTAAACTTGAATGGTTGACCGAGAGACAAAAAAACTACTAGATTTTTCTCGAAAAATAAGAAAAGCGCAAGCGCCCTCCGAAACAAGAAAAACACTTGTTTCTGCGAAGAAGGTCTAGGTAGCTTTCCTTCCTGCGATTACTCGGGGCAAAAACTTCGAAGATTACTCAAGGAAGCTTTTTCGCTGGAGCTAGACAAATTTTATACTTTATCTTTTAAAAAAGACTGGGCCTTTGCCCAGTCTTTTTTAGTAATCAAACAAATCAGGATGTGCTCCTGTTCTTTCACCAACATTCAGCTGTCTTATTAAAGCTAAGTCATCTTCTGTTAAAGAAAAATCAAAAATGTTTGCATTTTCTTTTTGACGCTCTGAATGAGTAGATTTTGGTATAGTTACAACACCCATTTCATAATCCCATCTTAAAATAACCTGCGCCGTTGTTTTACCGTATTTTTCAGCAATATTCTTCAAAATAGGGTCGTCTAGATAACGTCCTCTAGCTAAAGGAGACCATGCCTCCAACTGAATATTTCTTTCTTTACAATAGTTAACTAATTCTGGTTGAGCAACTTTCGGATGAAATTCTACCTGATTGACCATTGGTTGAATCTCAGCATTCTTTCTCAAATCTTCCAAGTGATGGATTAGAAAGTTGCTTACCCCTATAGCTCTTGTTTTCTTTTCCTTATAAAGTTTTTCTAAAGCACGATAAGTATCCAAATATTTTCCTGGTACTGGCCAATGGACAAGATATAGATCTATGTAATCCAAGCCAAGTTTATTTATACTGCGATCAAAAGCAGCTAAAGTTTCTTCGTAACCTTGCTCTGTGTTCCAAACTTTAGTTGTGATAAAAAGTTCTTCTCTAGGAACCCCACTTTCCCGAATTCCCTCTCCAACTCCTTCTTCATTCTCATAGAAGGATGCCGTATCAATACTACGGTAGCCAATATCTATTGCTGATTTGACAGTATCTTTCACAAGAGTACCATCTTCTACCTTATAAACTCCAAGCCCAAACCATGGCATCTTAACACCATTTTGCAAAGTCGTTGACATAGTTAGATCCATTGAACTAATCCCTCCTCGTATACTTCCATTCTATATTAGGACGAAAAGTATAAAATTACAATTCATTCCATTCAGAATAAAAACAGCAGAAGAAATGATTCTTCTACTGTTTCGGTAATCTGCTTTCATATAATCCAAAAGAAATAATTCGTAATAATAGTGGATATAACGCAATGATTCCTATGATGTTTCCTAGATCGAGATCTTTATATTTTGTTCTATCTGCTAATAGGTCTGTTCCTAACAAAATAACAGATAAAACAATCATGAGCACCATAGAAATAACTCCAGTTACTGTATTTAGCGGTTTCCAAGCCGTCCAACTTATGGTTGTTTCTTTGGTTACTTTTTGAAAACAAACATAATGAAAAGGTTGAACTTTAAATAAGGCTGATGCTGTAACTAATTCATCTCGATTGTTGATTTTTTTATTGCAATATTTACATACTACATCCTTTTTCATCAAAATTCCCTCGCTTTTTACGACTTGGCAGTTTTTTTTATGAGTTCAATGACATGATCTTTAGCAACACTACTTTCATACTTCTCCATACTTTTCATAATTTTGTCTTTTTCTCTTTCGAGTTGTAAAATTTCTTCATATAATTTGTGTGAATTCGCAAAATCCTCTTCTTCTAAAACATGAGCAAACCCCTGTTTTTCAAAGGAATGTGCATTGAGTATCTGGTCTCCCCTACTTACACTTTTTGATAAAGGAATCAGCAACATTGGCTTTCGTAACGCTAAAAACTCATATATAGCATTTGCACCAGCACGTGAAATAATTAAGTCTGATGCGGCTAAAAGATGCTTTAGGTCATCCTTTACATATTCAAACTGTGCATATCCTTCTTGGTTGTAAGAAGGATTCACATTTCCTTTTCCACAAATATGAATAATGTTAAATGTAGGGAGTAATTTCTCAAGATTAGCGCGTATTCCGTCGTTAATTTTTTTCGAGCCGGAGCTTCCCCCCATAATTAAAAGCGTGGTGCGTTCTTGATGAAATTGACATATTTGCATGCCTTCTTTTCCATCTCCCGTAAAAAGCTCTTCACGAACAATGGCTCCAATCCACTCCGCCTTTCTAACTGGCAAATGCTTCAGAGTTTCAGGGAAAGTGGCTAGGACCTTTGAAGAAAAAGGAATCGCTAATCTATTAGCCAACCCGGGAGTATAATCAGACTCATGAATGATGGCTGGGACTCTATTGACTCCCGCACCAATCACAACTGGCACAGATACAAATCCACCTTTTGAAAAAACAACATCTGGTTTTACCTTTCTTATGATTCGCTGAGCTTCCCATGTTCCCTTTAATACTTTGAAAGGATCTTTTAAGTTTTCTTTGGAAAGATACCTTCTTAATTTTCCTGTGGAAATGGAATAATAGGTGACGTCTTCCAGGGGCTCAATAAGTTCTCGCTCTATTCCATTTTTGGATCCAATATAATCAACCTTCCATCCCAACTTTAAAAATTCTGGAATCAAGGCTAAATTTACCATAACATGACCGGCGGTACCTCCACCAGTAAACAGAATTCTTCTTGCCTTTACCTTCATTTACAACGCCCCTTCGTTAGATGTTTAATTTATTCATGTTCATGATGTGGATATGCTATAATCCATCTTATCAACTCTTTAGAAGATCACTCCATTATAAAAGGAAGTTTTTAAATGTATGAAACATTTACAATAAAAGAAAAAATGAAATTATTCTCGGTCATCCTCCTACCCATCCTAATCACACAGCTTGGCCTATATGCCATGAACTTTTTTGATACAGTGATGTCAGGCCAAGCAGGTACTGCTGATTTAGCGGGAGTAGCCATTGGATCTAGTCTTTGGGTACCAGTCTTTACGGGACTGAATGGAATATTATTAGCTATCTCTCCCATTGTAGCCCATTTAAATGGAAAGAAACAGAAAGAAGAGATTCCTTTCGTAGTCAGACAAGGAATTTACTTAGCTATTTTACTTGCAGCGGTTGTCGGAACAATTGGTTATTTTTTGCTAGATCCTTTGCTTCAACTCATGAAACTTGAACCTGATGTCTATGGAGTTGCTAAAGGCTACCTATTAGCACTCGGTATAGGGTTAGTTCCATTATTTGTTTACAATTTGCTTCGAAGTTTTCTAGATGGGTTAGGACATACGAGGGTTTCCATGTTTATTACTCTTATAGCCCTTCCCATTAACGTTTTTCTAAATTATATTTTTATTTTTGGAAAGCTTGGTTTACCTGCCTTAGGTGGCATAGGAGCAGGATTAGCTTCATCTATTACTTATTGGTTAGTGATGGTTCTTGCTATCTTTATTATACATCGAATAAGACCATTTGCATTTTATCATATTTTTAACTCATTTGAATTACCCAATATAAAACTCTGGTTAGAACAATTAAAAATTGGAATACCCATTGGATTTGCTATTTTTTTCGAAACAAGCATTTTTGCCGCTGTTACGTTATTTATGTCTGATTTCGGTACAAATACAATTGCCGCTCACCAAGCTGCCATTAACTTTTCTTCCTTCTTATATATGATTCCGTTGAGCATATCCATGGCATTAACCGTAGTTGTTGGTTTTGAAGTAGGCGCCATGCGAGTTAAAGATGCCATTACCTATAGTAAAATTGGAATCTTAGGGGCCATTCTTATGGCTGTATTTTGCGGGATTATTTTATATGTATTTGATGACTGGATTGCACAGTTATATAATTCAAACCCAAAAGTAATAAAGCTTACAAAACACTTTATTTTTTACGCAATCTTTTTCCAGCTTTCTGATGCATTTGGTGCACCTATACAAGGAGTACTCCGCGGGTATAAAGATGTGAACATTACTTTAATTATGGCTTTAGTCTCCTATTGGGTTATCGGCCTCCCATCAGGAATATTGTTAGCCACTTATACAGACTTTGGCCCTTATGGATATTGGATGGGGCTCATTATTGGTTTAGCCGCAGGAGCCATGACCTTGTTAGGAAGAATGCTAGTTATTCAAAAGAAGCATTTAGCTATAATCCTTCGCAAAGAATCAATAGAACCATAAAAAAAGCAGGGAAAAATCCCTGCTTTTTTTATTTGGTAATGAACATTTGGGTCCAATAATGGCCATAACTTCCACCTTTAGCATAACCAACGCCTATATAGGTTAAATTAGGATCTAAAATGTTTTTCCTATGTCCAGCGCTATTCATCCATGCATTAACAACGTCTTTTGCTGTCTGTTGACCAGCTGCAATATTTTCCGCTGCTCTGGTATAAGATATATTAAAGGCTTTAATCATTTGGAATGGAGATCCATAGGTCGGTGAATCATGAGAAAAATATCTCTTGTCTCTCATATCCACGGACTTATATCTCGCCACTCGCGATAGCTGCCAATCATGCTTCAATGCAGGAAGTCCTTGCTGTGCACGTTCCTGGTTGGTTAGGTCAATAACCTGTTGTTCAATAGTCTTGACATCATTAATAAGAGGAATAGTGACTTTATCTCCAGGATAAATTAAATTAGGGTTTTCAAATTGAGGGTTTGCCTCAATGATTTCTGAGAGCCCAACTTGATATTTAACTGAAATCTTCCAAAGAGAGTCACCCCGTTGAACAATATAAGTATCGTTCCCCTGAGCCCCAACAGATGAAACTCCCAAGATAACACTTAACACCAAGGAACAAAAAAGAGTGATTGCTTTCTTCACTTTACGCCCTCCTTTCTTAATCGTAGTATGTCAAAAGTTCAATCATTTTATTGCTTTACGAAAAAAATAGTGCCCTTAAAATAAGGACACTCAAACACTTAATGCGCTGGGAAAAAGATCATTTGAATAATGAAAATGATTCCAAAAATATAAAGAAGTGGATGGACCAGCTTTCCCTTTCCGCTCACTAATTTCAATAAAGGATACGTGATAAAACCAATTGCTATACCTGTAGCAATGCTTGAAGTAAGTGGCATCGTCAAAACAATGATAAAGGCAGGAAAGGCTTCATCAAAGGTTTTCCAATCAATTCTTGATAAGCCCTCCATCATAAAACAACCCACAATTAAAAGAACCGGTGCGGTTATTGCCGGCAAGTTAGCGATAGCTTGAACGAAAGGGGAGAAAAACATAGATAAAAGGAACAACCCTGCAACAACAACAGAAGTTAATCCCGTTCTTCCACCTGCTGCAACACCAGTGCTAGATTCAATATAAGCAGTAGAAGGACTACTTCCTAATGCAGAACCAATAGTTGTAGCGAAAGCATCCGATAACAAGGCATGTTTTGCTTTTGGTAACTTTCCATTCTTGGTCAGACCAGCTTGTTCTGAAACTCCAATTAATGTTCCTGTTGTATCAAAAATGGTTACTAATAAAAAAGCAAATACAATTGTATATAAATGGTTTGAAAAGACACCTGCAATATCTAGGTCGAATAGTACTGGGCTGGGAGGCGCTGATAACAAACCTTGGAACACTAGTTGATCCGTCATAAAACCTATAATCCCAGTGATCACCATTCCTAGAAATAGCGCGCCTTTCACTTGTCTTGCCATTAAAATAAGCGTAATAAATAATCCAACGATAGCTAAAATAGTAGTTGGTTGATGTAAATCCCCAAAAGCCACCATCGTACTTTCACTAGGAACAACGATACCAGCTTGTTTTAGCCCCAAGAAGGCGATAAATAAACCGATTCCAGATGTAATCCCATATTTGAGAGAATTTGGAATAGACTCTAATAATGCTTCACGGAATTTTGTAAAACTTAAAAGAAGAAAGATAAGTCCAGCAAGAAATACCGTACCAAAGACCACTTGATAGGATAATCCTTGCGAAGCTACTGTCGCAGCAAAATAGGCATTTAAACCCATGCCCGGTGCAATTGCAATCGGATAATTGGCTAAAAAAGCCATACTTAAAGTTCCAATGACAGCTGAAATAATCGTCGCCATAAAGACTTGATCAAAAGGAACTCCTGCACTTGATAAAATAACAGGATTAAGAATAACAATATAAACCATCGTTAAAAAAGTAGTGAATCCTGCTAACACTTCTGTTCGAACATTCGTGTTATTTTGCCCCAAATGAAATAGTTTCTCTAACATATGTACCCTTCTTTCCGAATGATATTAACCAACATTAATCATAATATTCGTTTTTATAGTTAATTTCAATGATTTAAATGAAAAATATTATTTCCGGATAAGTTTTTTAAAAATCCTTAGAAAAAGAGACAACCCAAAAGGTTGCCTCTTTATTATTTCACTGCTTTCCTAAATCCTTCAGACAACATATCTGCCAATACAACTAGAAGGACATAACATATTAAAAATAAAGTCACTTCTGAATAATGGAACCAACTCATGCTCAACTTGAACTCCCTACCTAATCCACCTGCACCAACGAAGCCAACCACAATCGTTGTTCGGATGATCACTTCCCAACGATAGAGGATATACGTAATAAATTTAGGAAGAACGTTAGGTAATACACCATATAAAAACATTTGTGATTTACTTGCACCACTAGAAGCTAAACTCCGGATCGGTCGGTTATCCGTATCTTCCAATACTTCAGCACAAAGCTTTCCAAGAATACCAAAGTTGTGGAGGGCTAAGGCAATGGCACCTGGAAGAACACCTGGTTTAAAAATAAAGATAATGATCATTGCCCAGATCAACTCTGGTACGGCACGAGAAAAAACATACATCAGACGGACAATATTGTACATTAACCAGCCATACCACTTTTTCCCTAAGGTTAACGTCCCGTCAGCCACATTTCTTGCCGCTGGGATAACCGTAAAAATCATCGCAATAACCGAAAAACCAATGGCCATGACACTCATTTGAAGGGTCTCATAAGAAAGTTTCAAAGCATTTTTCCAGCTTTCAACATCAAGGAAAGCTGGATTTTCTTCATTTAACCCAAGTAAAGAGGTTAAAAACTCTTTAGTGTGCTTCGCATTTTCCTCTGAAAAAAGTGTAGATAATGTTGCTTTTTCACCAATAAAAATAAATACCCAAGAACTAATAAAAAGTACAATAATAGCGAAAAAAGAAAGTCGAACAAAGCCTAGTCGTTCCTTTAATGATCTTTTTCTCATGATACCAACCTCTTTCTTAACCCTTGGCTCCACAAATCAACGAGCACGACAATAGCAATTAAGAAATACAAGAAGGTCCATACCTCATCATATTTCAAATCGTCAAGGGAAAGTTGAATCTGGTAACCAAGTCCACCTAGACCTACGAAACTCATGATAGCAGAGGAACGAATGGCACATTCAAAACGATACATAACATAACTAACCATGTCAGCAGAGGCAATAGGCAGATAACCATATAAAAGAACCTGAAACCTTGAAGCACCACTTGCTCTAAGTGCATCAATTGGTTCTTGAGGCACATCATTTAACATATCAGCAAAAATTCTACCCAAGATTCCCCCATAGGGAATGGAAATCGCAAAAATTGCAGTATAAGGAGATAACCCAATGGCCGCCACAAATAGCCAAGCCCATACTAGCTCATGAATAGCCCTCATAAACCCTAATACTCCGCGAAATCCTACTTTTGTATAAATTCTTGTTTTGTTTCCTGATAAAACACCAGAAGCTAAAAGTCCAAAAACGAAGCCAAATAGAACGGCAAGTGACATCCCAGCTACTGCATATGCTAATGTTTTCCATGTTGAAACTATAGCTAGACTTAGGATTTCTGAAGAGAGGTCAGGAGTGACCATTCCTTTTAGAATTTGTAAAAGCATGACCCCCCCACCAGAATGGAAGAGATCAGAATTCCATGTCACAGAGGTTAAACTCCAAATAAAAACACCAATTACTAATACGGTAAGAAACGTTTTATTTTTAAAAAGAGGGGCTCTAACCATCCTGCCTCATCCCCTCTAATTCGTATAACTCTTGAAGCTGTTCATCATTCACCTGTTCCACTGGCAAATCAAAAAATAATTTTCCATTCCTCAGTCCAATAATTCGATCAAAATATTTTTTGGCTAAGTCAACAGAGTGTAAACTCGCAAGTAAGGTTTGGTTCTCTTCTTCTGCTAGTTTTACCATTATAGAAAGAACATCATCTGCTCGCGCAGGGTCTAATGATGCTACAGGTTCATCGGCAAGTATGATTTCTGGTTGTTGAACAAGCAATCGTGCTAAAGCCACTCGTTGTTGCTGTCCACCTGATAAATCGGCGGTTTTCTCATAAGCCTTCTCCTCTAATCCCACTCGCTTTAAAGCGTTAATTGCCACTTGCCTTTCTCGAGGAAAAATAAGGGAAATTAGGGATTTAAAGAACCCCCATTCTCCAAGCCTTCCAGCCAAAACGTTGTGTATGACAGGCAATGGCGTTACAAGGTCAAATTGTTGGCGGATGATTCCAACCTTTCGTGACAAATCCCTACCTGCTTTGTATTGTGTGGTCCTTTTTTGATCAATCAAAATTTCTCCTTGATCAGGATGGATCAAATTAGCCATCAAATTAAGTAGCGTTGATTTACCAGCACCACTTGGCCCTACCAAAGCTATTTTTTCTCCTTTTTCAATACAAAAAGAAAGGGAAGAGAGTGCAGCGTTCTTCCCATAATGTTTTTCTATTTGATTAATCTCATATTGATAAGTTGGAGCTGTCATTTCTCTTACCCCATTCTTTATTTAATAATTCCTAACTCCTCAGCAACTTGGCGAATCATATCATAATTTGCATTATTAGTTTCAATGAATTTATCCGTTTGGAAAAGATCTACAATCGCTTCTTGCTCAGATGTTACGGATAATAGAGCTTCTTTTACTTTATCCTTTGTACCTTCTCCAAATTCTTCATCTACACTATTAATCGTCCAGTTGTAGTCGTAGTATGAAGGCGTCGTATAGAAAACATCTACTTTACTAGTATCTACTTTCCCTTCCTCAACTGCACTTTCCCACACAGCCTCATTTAGAGCACCAGCTTGGAAAGCACCTGACTCAACAAGTTTGTATGTTTTGTCATGGGATCCTGAATAGTTCGGATCTCCATCAAGATCTGCATTTGGATCAATTCCAGCTTCCATCATATAGTAGCGAGGCATTAAATGTCCAGACGTTGAACTTTCACTTCCAAAAGTAAAACTAAGTCCCTTCACATCTTCAATTGACTCTAACCCTAAATCTTTTTGAGCAACAAAAACAGAATGGAACTCAGCATCTCTTGGACGTTGAGCTATAGCTTCTGCCCCTTCCACTGCATTTCGAGCTTGAACACCAGTCAAGCCACCAAACCAAGCTAAGTGAACTTCCCCACGCTCAAAAGCTTTTACCAAGGCAGCATAGTCATTAGAAGGAACATATTCAACAGTTAGCCCTGTTTTTTCTCCAATATAATCAGCAATTTCCTGAAAACGGCGGTTCAAATCTGATACATTTTGATCTGGAATCCCACCAATTTTAAAAACCTTATCTCCGTTATCAGCAGATGCATTATCTGTGTTTTCATCATCCCCACCACATGCCGCAAGTACTAAAACAAAAAATACACTAAGTATTCCTAAAAACCATTTCTTCACATTAAAAACCCCTTATATAAGTTTTATTTATATTACATATTACAAATTATAATGAAACATGCTTAAATCGTAAAGAAATTTACTTATTTCCTTTATGGGATTTTGTTCCAAACGTTCATATAAAATTCACTTTTTGAAGTTTGCTTTTCATTTGACCTTTACTGACCAAATGAATATACTATAATTGAAAAAGATATATTAATAACAAAAGAGGAGGTAACAGCTATGCCAAACTTGTTTCCAAGACGAAACAGAGACCTTTTTGATCACATGAGAGATGTGTTTGATCATGGATTGCGCCAGAGCTTTGCCGATGATTTTTTTGCACCGATGAGTGATTTTTTCAGTAATCAGTCGTTTAAAATGGATGTAAAAGATGATGGAAATGCCTACTTAGTTGAAGCAGAACTACCTGGGGTAGAAAAAGATGACATTTCTGTCGAGTACAAAGGAGATTATGTCACCATTCGTGCAAAACGTGAGGGGCATAAAGAAACAAAGGATGAAAAGAACAATTATATTCGTCGTGAACGTTCTTACGGAAGCTTTGAAAGAAGCTTTTATGTGGGAGACATTGATGAAACACAGATCAAAGGGAAATTTAAAAATGGAGTCCTCCAGCTCTCTATTCCAAAAGGAGATACTGGAGAAAAAGCGTATCGAATTGAATTAGAATGATTAAATCGCCCAGCCTATGTGCTGGGTTTTCTTTTGTTTTTGGCATCCTTTCCTACCCCTTGGGGCGGAGGCTTATTTCAATCTCTAGTTGGTTCGTGATTGCTATTCCATCAACTATAATGAATGTATTAAATATCGAAGGGACTATGAGAAATGAAAAAAACCTTTTCTGTATTTCAAAATAAAAATTTTACGAAAGTCTTTATTGCTGCCGTTACTTCCCACTTAGGAACCATTGTTGGAATGACAGCCTTTATGTTTTACCTTTTAGAACGATTTTCTAGTCAGCCTTTTTATGCCACATTCACAGAAATGATGTACTCAGCTCCCACACTTTTTGTATTCTTTTTGACCGGTGTTGTTGCTGACCGTATGGACCGCCAGAAAGTTGCAATTTATGCAGATTTAATATGTGCCATCTTATCCTTTACACTCGTAGCCGCAGTTCTAACAGAGTGGATGCCACTTGTATTCTTCGTATTATTTTTAAGAAGTGGGATTGCCAAATTCTTTGATCCAGCTGAAAAGAGTCTAGTTCAGGGAATTTTGCAAGAAGAAGAATACAAAACAGCCGCTGGCCTCAACCAAATGGTAGCTGGTGTATTTAATCTTTTTGCAACAGGGATTGGTTTAGTCGCTTATTGGAGTTTAGGAGTTCAAGGAGCCATCATTGCGGATGGAATCACATTTTTAGTCTCGGCTTTCTTAATATGGTCTTGCCAAATTGACCAAGAAGCTAGACTACCAAATGGCTCACATTCATGGAAAGAATTAAAAGTCAAATTTATTTTCCAAGATTTTAAAGATGGACTGCTCTATATTCTTAACCACAAGTTATTATTTGCGATTATAACCGGCTTCTTTATTCTAGGGATTGTTAATGGTGGTCTGTCAGTAATGCCAATGTATATTTTAAAATATAAGTTGGCGCCGAACTCTTATGAACAATGGGCTGTTGTGTTAGGTATTATTTTTGGTATTTCGATGATTGTCGGAAGCATCCTCTCTTCTATGTTAGTATACAAAATAAAGCTTTATACTGCGCTTTCTCTTGGATTAAGCATTTCTGGAGCATTTTTAATGTTAGGTGGAATAGCTCCTACACTGGCTTGGTTTCTAGTAGGATCCGTTTTTGTAGCACTAACTATTCCACTAGCAAACATCGCTATTGGAGGGTGGCTCCCTTCGATCGTAGATAAAAAAATGATGGGACGGGTGGAGAGCTGGATTACACCGCTAATGATGGCCTCCCATACAGCTACATTAGGAATTATTTCTGTTGGCTTTCCATCCTGGTTCACTATATCCCAAATCTTTTATGCATGTGGGGGAGCCCTCTTATTCGTAGGAGTCGGATATTACCTTATCCTCCCTAAATTAAGTCGAGAATATGATGAGAAAAAACAAAATCTTACCATTGGAATACCTGTAGCTGATGTAGTACAGGAATAACATGAACTGCTTAGATTGAAAACTTGTAAAGCGCGAGGTTTTTCTATTCTTCGAAAAACTAGTTTTCTATAAGAGGTGCATACGATAGAATAAGAGAAACACAAAGAAAAAGGGAGAGTGTCCCTATGGCAAAGAAAAGACAAAGTGAATATGAAAAACTAATTTTTGAAATGTTTTATAACCATGCCTACCAAACCGCATATTTCATTGTGCGAGACGCTCATATGGCACAAGATATTGTACAAGAATCATTTATAAAAATTTTTAAAAAGATACATACCGTTAAAGATGGAGATAAGTTGAAAGCATGGATAGGCACGGTAACGACACGGACTGCAATTGATTTCATAAGAAAGTCAAAAAAAAGCATCGATTTGCTTGCAGATGACGTCTATATAGATAAGGAGACCATTCAGGAGCTAAATAATCAGCCTACAGTAGAAGCCATCGTTGAGTCAAAGCTTGTTAAAGAGCTATTGCAACAAAAACTTTCTGAATTGAAACCTGAATATAAAGAAGTCCTACTTCTTAAATACGAACATGATTTAAAGGAACAAGAAATTGCGGATGCACTAGAAATCTCACTTTCAGCAGTAAAGTCTCGTATCTATCGTGGAAAGCAAAGACTTAAAGAAATCTTGATTAGGACGGAAGATTTTAAGGATGGTGGTAGAATTTTATGAAAAACAAGAAAGAAGACCAACTAGAAAAATTAATTAAAGAGACCATTCATTCGGACTTGGAAAATAGTCCAGATCCCCCATTGTCCGTTGAAGAGGCATGGGAAAAGCTTAATTCTAAACGGGACCGCTCCCCTAAAAAAACATTTACGGTGCCTAAAATCGTAGTTGCTGCGATTCTTTTTCTCTTGTTGGGATCTTCGTTATTTATGATTCCAAACAGTGGGAATGCTTTTAAACCATTAACAGAGATGTATCACACAGCAAGTGATTCTGTGACTCGGATTTTTATTAAATCAGAAACAGACTCAGCTCCCAAGGAATCAAATCTCCCATCACCTGACAACTTTGAAGTAGGTGAACCTTTTACAACTGAAAAAATGCCACTAGAAGACGCACAGAAGGTTACTGCCTTCCCCATTAGAGTTCCAAAATATATACCAGAGGGATTTACTTTACAGGATGTTACAGTACTCAGTAATCATGTAGAAAAGAGTCAGGATATTTATTTGAATTATTTTAATAACGAAAAACGTTTTGCAATCAACCAGATTTTAATGGGAGAAATGTATGGTTCAGGAAGAGTTAACGGGGTCGATGAAAGTTCAATAGAAGAAATCTCCATTAATGGAGAGCAAGCGACTCTCATTCAGTACAAGGAAGATTTATTCGAGATTATATGGACAAATCAATCCTATGAAATATCAATTAGTGGTACTTTATCGAGGGATGAAATTATTGCTATAGCAGAATCTCTTTAAAACAAAAGTGAGGGAAATCCCTCACTTTTGTTTATGGATACCAAAGATAGGATGAATAACTTGTTGCTGTTTCTGTATCTGATCCATGAGTCACAGCATGCCGAGATCTTGTACGATAATAATAACCACTAATAAGAGATACATAACTTCCACCACTAGCAACTGAATCATTATAGTTGCTAAATGTTCCTATATAACTTATATCCACCCATTTTTTCTCAACACTTGAATCCCAAATTTGCAAATAAACCTCTACCTCCACTTTATCAACTGGATAATAAGCTCCCGACTTTCCCACCACAAAAGCAGATGTACCAATGATTTCAATTGAGCTGGTTCCATATTTTAAATATTGAGTAGAAGATAGTGTTGAGTAAGAGCCGTCTTTTTTAAGAAAAACATCTCCAATACTACCTTCCCCATAATATGGATCCTGCGATTCTATCCCAATACTTGGTTTAGCCGGTTTTTCATCACCCTCAGCCATTACACTCATTCCACTAGGGAAATTAAGAATGAAAAGCAGAAAAGAAATAACAAAAATTAATCTTTTTTTCATAGTTTTTCTCTCCTTTCCTATCAACTCCTAGACGTAAAAAGGAAAGTTTTAGATGCTATTTTTCTTCATTCAAGTGAAAAAAATCCCCCAGCTCGTTAATAAAAACTAGGGGATCCTATTTATGCAGTTTTCTTGATGTCATTGTAGAACTATTTATTTATGCTGTTACCTTGTTGTCTTTTTGGTAGAACT